>URTQ01000005.1 GCA_900550855.1 uncultured Eubacteriales bacterium | reverse complement strand
GTTTACGTCATAAGCGCGGGCGGCATCATTCAGTTTTCCGAGTTCGATTTCTTGGCGGCAGGCGAGGACGTCGGCGGCATCGTCGGCTATTCTTCTGGTACGAGCGGAAACGGCACGGTCATTTCAAACGCCAAAAACAACGCAAGCGTTACGGGCAGTAACTATACGGGCGGTATCGTCGGCAGAGCGAGCGGCATTTTTACAATTACCGATTCGTCAAACGCAGGCGGCATTATGGGACTTGACGGCGTTGCGGGCGTACTCGGCGCAATGACGAACAATGCGAACGTCACGATTACGAGTTGCCAAAACAGCGGAACGGTGTCGAGCAGTCCCGAATCCAACGGCGTTGCGGGTATCGTCGGTCGCTCGGAAGCGGCTTCGAACAGATTGAGCGTTCAAGGCTGCAAAAACACTGCAAATATAACAGGCGACAGAAACGTCGGCGGCATAGGTGGACGTATCGAAACCACGAGAAACGCCAAAGATTCGTTGGTTTTTGCAAACTGCTACAACGAGGGCAGTATTGCCTCAACGCAGTACGGCACGGTGGGCGGCATTGCAGGCTATTTCTTTGCAAACGGAACGTCGGTAGCGGACGTTGCGACGATTTCGTATTGTTTCAGTTCGGGCGCGGTTTCGTCAAGCAACACCGCTTCCGACAAGAATATCGGCGGCATCGTCGGCAATCCGAGAGCAAGCACGATAACTTCTACGCGCGTGTATAACTGTTACACGACTAACACGACTTACGCAATTTCGGGCACTGCAAACGCAACTATCGACAACACCAACTACGTTATTGCAAGCGGCGCATCCGCACCGTCCACGACGAACGGCGGAAAATACTTGGTGTATAATTCTGCATTTACTTTCAAACCCGCAATTATCGGCGGCAGTTCGTACACGTCGTATAATAGTTGGACGGCGATTGCCGAATACGTCAACGCAACCGTAAACGGCGAAGTCGTCAGAGTGTTCAACGACATCAACGGATTTATGGTGTCGGGCAATATAGCGCCGAGTTCCAGTCAGTACTTCCTTTCAAAAACGGGCGTGCCGAGTTCGAATTATCTAACGCCCAGCAAGGTTGAAAACAGCAATCCCGCAAACGCCGAAAACAGAAGCAATACGACGACTTTTGCGGTTACTGCGTGGTACGGCGCAAACACAAACAGCGATATTCATTGCACGGTAAACACCGTTACGATAAGCGATTCGAAAAACAATATTTACAGCGGTCAGCAACAAGGCTTTGCAAGAAGTGCGGTGAGCAATCCTAACACAAACAACGGCGTATACGGGGTTGTGTTCGATTATTTGCTTGCTTCGCCGTCCGAACATTTCGTCAAGACGTTTGCATTCGATTCAAACGGCAACCAAATCGAAAGCGGAAGCAATCCGTATCAAGTGGGCGCGTATAACACGACCGTATTCGTAAAAATCGGCGACGTTATCGTCGGTAAGAGAGTAAACAGAGTTTTTGAAATTACGCAAGAAACCATCAACTTCGAGTGGGAATGGACGGACGGCAATCAATCGACTCTGTTTAGTCGTATCGGCACGGCGAGCGGTATTCAGTTCGTATACAACCGTGCGGAACAAGGCTTAAATTCCATAACCTTCGCTTACAACAAAAACTCGTTCTATACGGCGGCGGAATATATGTTCGACGTGTCGGGCAACTTGAAGTATACCGACGCAAACAATACGTCGACACCGAAATATTCCCGTATATACACGCTAAAAGACACGAGAAACTACAAAATTCATTCGACTAATACCAATGCGGATTTGTCGGGTACGACCATTACGTTCGAGTGGATTATCCGCAAAAACAGACTCACTGTCGAAAACAGGTGGGTGAGAGCGGACTTCGGAAAAGACTCGACTTATTATACCTTTGAATACAACGCGGCGCATCAAGGCTTGCTTGCGACGGATGGTATCACTTATATCGTCGAAAACGATACGACGGGCAATGCGCACGACATTTATTCGTGGGTTTTGTATACCGATAATCACGCAAACACGATAAACGTCGGGTCGTATTCTCGCAGTATTTATGTAAACGATCAAAACAATTACGAGATTTACTATACGAATTCGTACGTCGGAAACAGCAATACGAAACTCTCGGACAATAAGGGCGCGAGCGTAAACGACGCGAAGTCCGTTGCGACGTATTCGTGGAAGATTCTCGCGTACGACATTCTCGACAATTTCGATACCGATTCAAGCAAAACGAAAGTTTGGTTCGGTGCAAACACGGACGTTATCGTCGGCAATCAGTTGATTTCCGTCATTTCGGGAACTATACGAGGCGGCAATAGCGTGAGCGTCGATTATTACCCGTTGCAATACGCTCAAAACGGCGTACAACAAGTGCTTGTCTACGGTCAGAATACGACGGAAGTTCAGCACTATTTGCCGAAAAACTTTATAGTTTACGTTCAGTACAACGACGGTACGATTGCTCGTCTTGCAAGCAACGAATACACGCTCTCAAACCTCGAAGCACCCACAGCCGCAAATCCCGCGCCCATAAATACGAGCGTGACGGCAAGCGGTCAGGGCAACTTCGCAGGCAATATCAGCAAATACTATACGGTTTTGTACAGCGATTTCGGCTGGAAGTCGGGCAAGAATCCCAACTCGGCAAACTGGGGCAGTGCGGACAATCCCTACGTCATCGACAGACCCGAATATCTGCTCAGGCTCAGCCAAATCGTAAACGGCAAGGACAAGGCGTGGAACTCGATTGCAAGCACCGCATACTGCTATGCGCCGCAATCCACCGCAACCGCGCAAAACGCAACGTATAACGGCGCGTATTTCCTCGTGACCGCAAATATCGATATGTCCGATTACGTCAGCACGGACGGTTTGACCAACTTCCTGCCCGTTGGCGACGGCTCGGCAAACGGCGAACGCCCGTTCTCGGCTACGTTCAACGGCGGTAGTAAGGTTATTACATATATATATAATATCGGCTATTTCGTAAATAAAGCGAATTCGAGCGGCGAAGAAAAGTTCGATTACGTCGGTCTGTTCGGCTACGTCTACGGCGCGACAATCCAAAATCTGACGGTCAAGAGCAAGAGTATTACGCCGATTGAAGTCAACGGCGTGTCCTACAAGGGCGGCGTGAACGGCAGAGATTACGTCGGCGGCATAGTCGGCAAGGCGGTGGATTCCACTCTCAATGAAATCAAACTCGACTACGGCGATTGCGTATACGGCAACGATTACGTCGGCGGCATAGTCGGCTTTGCCCAAAACACGACAATCGCAAACTCTGGCAAGATATTCAACGCAAGCGTAAGCGGCAGATTCTACGTCGGCGGCATTGCGGGCGAGTGGCAAGTTTACGAAAAATCCCAACTCGGACTCAATGCGCAACAGAGCCTTTCGCCTATCGACAGCAGTACGGTGAGCGGCTACAAATACGTCGGCGGTCTCGTCGGTTGGCTCGATTTGTCGAATTGCTCGGGCAGCGTAACCTTTACGCCCGAATACAACAACGGCACAAGACCTCTTGTCGTGTCGGGCACTGAATACGTCGGCGCGCTGTTCGGCACGCTCGTAGGCAACGGCTACCGCCAAAACGCGACGAGTACGGGCTTGACTTCAATCGTCGTCGAATCGGGCAAGGTGGGCGGCAACGTCACGCTCAAACCCGTGACGTATTCGGACGGAAATTCGACCTATTTGCCCAAAGTCGTGGGCGGTCTTGTCGGCTACATAGAAAGTGCGGCATTCGTTTTCGGCACAAACTGGAACACAAGCAATATCAAATTCGATTTCAACAAAGTTTCGACGTCTTTCCTCGGCGGCGTAATCGGCGTTATGGGCAAAAATTCGACAATCGAAATGTTTGTCATAAACAAGGACGACGGCACGCAACTCACCGCTTTCGACGGAAAAATCGTCAACGATACGACGTTCGGAAGCATAGCGAATACGGCGGCGGCATACAACGCTGGCAGTTTCGTCGGCGGTATCGTTGGCTACGTTTCCTCGCAAGCAGGCTCGTTCTGGCGTGAGGGTACGACCATATTCGGCAACGCGGTTCAACTTGAAAACGCCGCAAATATTTACGCCACGGGCTTTGCCGGCGGCATTTTCGGCGCACTCGGAAATATCGCGCTCTCAAAGATAGAGCAGAGCGTAGGCGCAGTGTATAGCGAAATATCCGTTGCGCAAAATCAAGAAAATAGAAACGATATTCTTCAAAAAATACTCGCCGACGGCGTGCGCGAAGGCTTGTCCGTAACGACTCTCGGCATTGCGCCGACCACCGACAGCGACTACGTTTCGGGCGCAAACGGCAAACTCAGAAACACCGCAAGCGTTTCGGTGACCAAATCAAATGGCGTGGGCGGTGAATACGTCGGCGGTATCGTCGGTTACAGCGGCGCAAACGTGCGCCTCGTGCTCAGAAATGCGGCGCAAACGGGCGATATCGACGTAAGCGCGCTCAACGTGTACAGCGGCGGCGCGAACGTGTCGTTTGCAGGAAGTTATGCAGGCGGTATCGCAGGCTTCACCGACAACCTCGAACACGAATTGCAATACATCGTCGTTCAAGCCAAGTTTACGGACGCAAACGCAACGAGAGTGGGCGGCCTTGTCGGCGAAATGACCAGCGGCGCGATTAGCGGTTGCGTTGTGGCAAGCGCGGAAAGTACGGATATATCCTATGCGACGGACTACTTCAAAGGTACGGAATACGTCGGCGGTCTTGTGGGTAAAACCGAAAACGCAACCATAAAAGACAGTATCGCGACGGGATTTAACCTCACAAGCACGTCTATCACTAAAGGCGGCGTGCTCGGCGGCGGTACAAACCCGACAATTGAGGCAAGTTGGACGTTCTACATCGCAAACACGGGCGCGACTTACTCAACCGTCAGCGCAAACGAATACGGCAAATATATCCTCGTCGACAAGGACACCATAACGTCAAACGGCTCGTCCTATCCGTCGTTTGAAAAACTTTGCGCATTTGCAGGCATTGCGAACACGTTGCAAAACGGCGTTGTCGGCGTACTCGAATTTGCAATCAACGTTCCCACGCAAAGACAACTCGCATTCTACGACGCAAGCGGAAGCGACGTCGAAACGTTCAACAAAGAAAGTTTCGTAGGATTCAAGAACGTCAACAACGTTTTGACAATCAAACTCGATATGGAAACGGGCACGAGTATGCAAGTTTGCATTGTGGATATCGAGTTTATCGACATACCGCAAAACAGCACTTCCAACGATCAGACGGCAAAGGACGTCGTTGCTTCCAAGTTCAAAAAGCCGTCCAACGGCGAAAGATATCACGTCGAAGTGGTAGAGGCGGTTTTCGACGTAGCAAACACCAAACAAGTCAAGAGCATACGCGCAAACGTGTATTTCGACTATAAAGGCGACGGAACGTATCTCGTTTCCGTCGGTACGGGTACAGACCCCAAATATAACGACGAATACAAAACGGGCAACGACTACTATGCGGAACTCGTACCCGGCAGTAAGGAAAATCCGTTCACGATAAGCAATCAAAAAGAGTGGAACGATTTTGCGTACAGCGTGTACAGCGGAACGAATTATAGAGGTCAATACGTCAAGTTGCTCACCGACGACATCGTCATCGACAACAGCGCGCATTACGGCACGGCAAGCAGCACGAGCAAACTGAATTTCGGCACTGCCGTCACGAGTACGCCTGCAAACGGTACGGGCGCAGGAAGCAACATCGGCTACAACTTTGCTGGCGATATAAGCAAGGATAGCAACGAGAACAACTTCCAAGGCGTGTTCGACGGAAACGGACACTATATAACCATAAACTATAACAGCGGCGGATATTATCGTATCAGCGTATTTCCGAACGCCGCAAACGCAGAGTTCAGAAACCTTACGATAAAAGGTTCGATTATGGCGGCAAGCAAAATGGACGGTTACGGCAACGAATCTACAAAGGATGTCGTTTCAAAGACGGCGGCATACGACGTTGCGGGCTTTGTGGGCAATCCGTTCGGCGCGCTTGAATTTTACAACTGCACCAACGACGCGGACATCATAGGCTTGCGTAACGTTGCAGGTATTGTCGGTTACAACGCGGGTGGACACGGAATCAAACTCGAAGCGTGCGTAAACACGGGCAATATCACGTCGTTGCAAGGCACATATACGATAAGCGGAAAAACCGATAAACATAATTGGTTTGACTCTATCGATTCCGCATATGGAACATCGAATATTGGATTTAATTCAGGTACGGGCGGAATTATCGGTGCTTATACCGGCAATATAACTATCGAGAGTTGCAGAAACGCAGGTACAATTATTGGTGGACACAATGTCGGCGGTATAATCGGTTTGCATGACGGCACTTCAAGTGCAAAAGCCACATTGACAATTCAAAATTGTGCGAACACCGGCAAAATTACATCCAACTCGGGATATTGGGGTGAAGACGAAGGCGGTGTAGAAGGTGCTGCTTCGGAAGGTATAAGGCAAAATATATTTGGTTATGTCGGCGGCCTCGTCGGCGTAACAGGGCAGTATTCTATATTGAAAATGTATGCGTCATACAACACCGGTGATATTTTAACGCTTTCTAATATCATAGGCGGACTTGTCGGTAGCGTTGGAGTTTTATATCAACCTAAAAAATTTGGAAGATATGACAATAACGTTAAAACAGGCGGAAGATCTCTTATTGCATACTGCTACAATATCGGCAATATAACTGCCGGCGGCACATTCCCTAAAATCACAGAAGCATGGGATATAGGACGTGAAAACTATGGCGGAACCATATCCGGTGGATTTGTAGGCCTTGCCGGCGATTTGCAGATTTCGCAAGGCTATAATACAGGTAACATAACAAACTATGGACATATATCTTATGAGTTCTCGTGGCAAGTGCGTGCGGGCGGTTTTATAGGACAGTCTGAACCGGTTTCTGAAAGCGGATATACGGGATACGTCTTATTTGATAATTTATATAATGTAGGAACGATTTATGTAAAACCGATAGATTACTCTATCGTTACAGGTCATACTGTCAAGAATAACTTACGATACGGAGCGGCAATTTCGGGTTATTGCGATGTGTCGGGTAGATCGGATAGGATAAAGTCATCGGACTGTTATTCTATTAACAATTGCGTTTCGTCACTGTGCGCTGTGCAAAACGGAACGAATTATGCATACTACAAGAACGGTCAAAATAGTTGGAATCCGGAATTTCGAGATCAATGGTATCAAAACGAAGGTGTTGCCGGTTTCGGCGAAACGGAAGTTGGACTTTTGGAAACGGGTCGAGTTTACAACACCTACGACGCATTGACCGCCGCAATGGACGAAAACAGCAAGTTGAGAATGACGGGTTCTAACTTCGCTTTCGACCAGTCCACAATCGCGCTTACACTCAATTACGGCTCGGTCGGCAATTACACGTCAATCAAAGAACAAATCATAGACAAAAACGCAAGCATTTCGGACAATGCCGTCGGCAACCTTTCGACGATAGGCTGGAAGAGATTCCCTGACAGTTGGTTGTACGTTTACGGTTGTTTGCCGCAACTTTCTATGTTCGCACTCGACACGCAAAACGGTTTGAGTATGCGTTCGGTCGGTTACGGTCAAGACGACTACGGCGTATATAACGACGAAGGCGTTGCGGCAGGTTCGGAACAATATCCGTATATAATTAAAGACGGCGTCGACCTTATGGGTATGCAGGCACTCGTCGACGCGGGATTGTCTTTCGATGGCAAGTATATCGAAATCGCAAACGGCTCGAACAACCTCGAAGGCATTGCTTCGACGAGAATAGAACTCGCAACTTACGACGGTACTAATACTGCCGCCGTCAACGACGCGAACAACACTATGTACAAAGCCGTAGACCAAAACGGCGAGTACAAAGTCGGCAAGAGTTATCACTTGCTCTTGCAAGGCGCGATATTCAACAAGGCGTACAATCAAGGTCGAAATCCGACGTACGTCGGCACGGACTACGCCTACTGGGCGTGGAATACCTACTACTATAACGGCGAAACCCTCTCGAATATATGGGAATCGGGAAGTCCGAATCCGAACAAATGGGATTCTTACGGCAGTATGCGCCACTACGGCGTGTTCTCGCTGCAAAACTTCATTCCTATGGGAAGAGGAAACAGCGTTTTCAAGGGCAATTTCAGCGGTAAACAAGCAAACGGCGAAATGACCTACATCGACAACGTGCGTATTTCGACGGGCAAATATAACAATTCCTTGAACGTCGAATGCGGAAGCGAATACGGCGGATTGTTCTCGAAGGTTGAAAACGCTTACATAGGCTACATAGCAATAGGCGGCAACAGCAAGATTTTGTCCTTCGCAAAAGAAAACGATATTTCCGCAACGGGCGGTATCGTAGGCTTGTCGCTCGGCTCGTCGGTTATCGACAACTGCGGCGTAAGCGATTCCGCAACTATCGGCGCATACGGCGTTTCGAAAACGAATCAATACGTCGAAAACGAAAGCATTGCAAGCAACAAAAAGTATGCAAAAGATACTTACGCGGGCGGTATCGTAGGCTTGGCAGATACGAAACACGGCAATTCGTACAGCGCAGGTATAACCGCGATAATCCGCAACTGCAACGTTTCCACGAACGGCAATATCGAATCCGCAAAGAACTACATCGGCGGCGTACTCGGTTACGTCGAGGGTTCGAGCAACGCGGAAGGCAAAGGCAACAGCGTTCGCATTGAAAACTGCAACGTGCAAAACGCAATCATTCAAGCGACGGACAGCGCAACCACGTCAAGTTATATCGGCGGCGTGTTCGGATTCGGTTCGCAATACGTTTCCGCATTCGTCACGGGTTGCTCGGTGGGCGTTGGCGGCAACGTTACGATAAAAGGCGAACACAGCCTCGGCGGCATTGCGGGCGGTATGTCCAATGCGCAGGGCGGTTATATCGATTCCTGCACGGTCGGCGGCGGCACGAGCATAACTCGTATAGACCAAGGCGGCGACAATCAAGTTGCCGAAAGCGCAAATCACGGCACTGCAATCGGCGGTCTTGTCGGATTTACGCAAAACTCGATCGATACGGTCAGCCCGCTCACCACGACGTTCAGCGGTACGTCCTCGTTCGGCGGTACGATTACTGTCGGCGTTGCGGCTACGAATAAATCGCAAGAGTCCGACGCGGCTATAAGTTGTATCGGCGGTATCGTCGGCGATATGGGTAGCGGCGCAAACTTCGCTTCGGGTTCTGTCGTAACGGTCGGCGGCACGATTTCCATTCCGCTTGCGGCGGCAAACGTCGGCGGCATTGCGGGGCGTACGAACACCGCTACGTTCATAGGAAAATTCGACGTGCGCCCGAATATGAGTACGTCGCTCACCGAAAACGTCGGCGGCTTCATAGGCAAGAATATCGGCACGGTGTATATCCTCGCGGACAACACCGACAAACTCGTCGACAACACACTTAAAGGCACGCAAATTTCAATCGGCGGCACAATCGTCGGCACGAACGAAGTTGGCGGCTTTATAGGCGTAAACAACTCGCAAAGCACCCTCAATATCGGCTCTAACGTCGCAAACGCAAAGCTGTATAGGTCGGGTACGCTCAACATCACCATTTCCGCAAAGGTTATCGGTTCGGGCGAGAACGTAGGCGGTATCGTCGGCAAAAACGAGGGCGCAGACGGCGCAACCGATTACGCAACCGTGGATATCGTCAAGGGCGTTATTCTGCAACAAGGCGACATCGAGGGCAAAAACTACGTCGGCGGCATTATCGGTCTAAACGAAGGCTTGCTTACGACGGGCGGCGGCGAGGCAGATACCGCAGTTGGCGGCGCAACGCTCTCGACAGCGCAAATAAATTCAATCAAAAATCTTTCCATAACCAACGAAGGCAACGTCAAGGGCGGCGCATTGAACGGCACGACATATGAAAACGGCGACTACGTCGGCGGCGTTATCGGTTTGCTCGATTCGCCCGACGCGCTCAAAGTCACCGACGAGGGCAAGGGTGCAATCGCAGGTACGTTCACCAACGGCGGCAAGGTCGAGGGCGGCAGATTCGTCGGCGGCTCGATAGGTTTCGTGGGCAAAAACGTAACTATCACCGCAAAAGATACCGACACTCTGTTCGTCAACAGCGGCGAGGTTACGGCGCACGGCTACTTTGCAGGCGGTTCAATCGGCGCGCTCGTTGGCACTATCGAGGGCGTAAGCACCGATTATATGGTCAACTTCGAGAACGAAGGCAACGTCAACGCGGTAGGTTTCGTGGGCGGCTCTATCGGCGTGCTTGCAGGTCCTGTCAAATTCGCTCAATTCGTCAACAAATCGAATGGCTTGACGATGGCGGCGGTCAACGCGGTGGGCGGCTCGGTCGGCTATATCGGCTTGTCCTCAACGCTCAAAACCGTGCTCGATACGCTCGGCATCACTCTTGAAAGCGATTACGTCCAAATCGTCAACACGCACTTCGAAGCAAAAGGCAATCTCACCGTCAATGCAAATCAAACCGCAATAGACGAAGCAAAAGCCAACGCTTCCGATTCGTCTACGGGTTGGGGCGGCGTAGGCGGCGCAATCGGCGTCATCGGCGCAAGCGTTGCAAAGTGGGGTTCGAGCGATAAAGAAAGAAACACCTACTACGCAAACGGCAACGTAGTGGCAAGCGGCATAAACAACGTCGGCGGCATCGTCGGTTTGGTCAACGCAAACGACATCACGATAAGCAATATGCTTGCGTACGGCACGACCGTCAAGGGCGGCGCAAACGTCGGCGGTATCGTGGGCGCAACTACGGGCGCAGGCACTATCATCAAATCGGCATACGCCGTCGAGGGTACGTTCGAAGGCTCGGAAATGGTGGGCGGCATTATCGGTCGCACCAAGTCCGACACCGACGCGAAATCTTCCTACTGGGTCAAAGGCTATCCCAACGCAACCCTCGCAGGTACTGACGTCGGAAAACTGCAAACCGACCTCGGCAAGTTCGAAACCATTGTCGAGTACGTCGGCAGTCAACCCGTCGTATTCACCGAAGAATTTTGCACGATGTATACGCCAAAGACCTACTACGACGACTACACCGGCACGCATAAATACGACGGAAAGACCATAACCGCCGTCACCGACGCGAATATGACGTGGGAACAATACTTCGCTTCGAGCCTCGGCATTGCAAATGCGGAAAAGAAGAACGGCGCGTGGGTCAAACCCATTGCGGGCGCAAAGTCGTACACGACGGGCGCAAGCGATACGGGCTGGTACTTCGTATACGCAACCGATACCACGATAGGCACTATCAGCGCGGAACATTCCGTCAACGCAAACGAGTCCTACTGGAAACGCATTGCGGACGCATACACCGCAGGCGAGCGCGAAGCAGGCGACGATACGAAGGCTCTCACCGCTTCGGCAATAGTTTTGGACGATAACGGTCAACCGCAAAAATCCACTCTTTACGCAACCGCGACTTCCGCAGGCGAAAACAGCGGATATTATCTGTATATGGCAACGTCGGGCAACTCTCGTCCGAGCGCAACGTATTCGAGCAACAAGTTCTTCATCAAGACGCTCACCGCCGACGAAGACTCGCTTGCCGAAAACGTCGCCGTGTACTATCGCACCATTTCGAGAGGCAAAACGCTCACATACAACGGCTACGCGCGTTTCGCGCCCGTCGGAATCACCGCTTCGGAAGGCGACGAAGTTCCGTTCGTCGAAAATCCGACGACGGGTACGCCCGACACATACTGCTATTCGTCGGATACGTCGGCGGACAGCACGAAGACCGACCCCAACGAAGCAGGCAAGCCCTACAAGTCCAAAGTTAAGATTTACTACTTCGACAGTGACGGCACGCCTCACGTCGTCGGCGGCGTAGAGATAGACTGGGAAATCAAAAAGCGCGACCTCGAAGCCTCGTTGTCCGTTCCGTCCGGTACATTGACGTACGGCGACCCCGACATCGACGCGGTTTTGACAATCGAAAATATCGCGCCCGTTGACGGCAACAATCTCGGCAATTCGGGCAATATCCGCTTCGAGATAGTCATAAAGGACGAGGACGGCAACGAAATTGCGAAGTTCACTTGGAACGGTTCGGGATTCGTCGGTCAATCGGCAGACGGCAAAGTCGTTTCCAACAACATAACCGTTTCAAACGGCGATTTCGGAATCGGAAGCAACCTCAGCGGCGACGATTTGCTGTTTAACGTCGAGGATATAGACGCTCTCGATTTGGCGACGAGAACGTTCAGTTGCAGCATCAACTTCAAGGACGCAAAGACGTACAAAGTCAGCGTCGTCACGCCGAATATGGACAACAAATACAATCCCTCGCCCATAGTCGAGGATCAAACGATAACCGTCAATCCCGCAACGCTCACGTTGAGAAGAACGTCGGCGGCTTCGCACGATTTCGACAACACAAACGTAAATAAGGGCGCGATATGGACGGTTTCGGGCTTCAAATTCAACGACGGCGAGGCGCAATTCGCCGCATTCGAGCCCGTGTTCGTGATGGCTCTCGGAAGACTCAACGACGTCAAAGAAATCACCGAAACCGCAATGCAAAACAACGGCGTTTTGATAAATCCCGTGAGAATAGGCAACTTGATTCAAATCAATCTCGGCGTTTCGGACGGAACGAACGGCAAGACGTTGAGTTTCGAGTTGAGCGGCGTGTCCAAAGTCGGCGATTACTACATCAAGACTACGGGCGGAAAGGGCTATCGCGTGGGCAACTATACGCTTACGTTCGAAGGCACTAACGAGCCGACGTATTCCATAAACGAAAATACGATTACAATAAGCGGCACGACGAGCGGAACGCACCAGTACGACGGCAGTACGAAAGGAACGATTACGTTGACGTTCACCGCAGACAAGAACATCGTCAATCTCGGCGAATTTGTCGAGCAGTTCTTTGCCGCGAGCATAAACAACGGCGGAACGGTCAAGACCAAACCGTCCGCTTCGACGAACAGCAAGAGCGTAACGTGGGTGTTCGAAACGGGTATAAACGCAAACAAATACACCGTAACGCTCAAAAAAGGCGACGGCTACGATGAAGCGGCAAAGAGTTGTTCGCACACGCCTTCTACGTTGCCTAGAACGTACGGCTACGAGATTACGAAACGTCCGCTCACTGTCGAATTTGCACAAACGGGCAGTTCGCCGTACGAATACAACACTTATCATCAAGGACTTTCCGCCGTCAAGATTTCGAATCTCTGCCAAGTCGGCAGTGTGTGGGATTCCGTCGATATCACGCTTTACGTCGGCGACAATTTCTATTCCGTTTCGTCGAATCGTAACAACGCCGTTGACGTAACGAACAGAGTCAGCACGAGAAACGTCGGAACGTACACCGCAACGATAAGTGCGTCGCTCGGCGGAAAGAGCAGCGGCAACTACTATATATCCAACCCCGACGAAAGCACGAGTTGGACGATAAAGAAGCACAAACTCACGCTCAGCGGTCTTAAACAGGACGACGGCAAAATCTACGACGGCACGCCCGTTACGCCCGTACTCAAAGTCAACGGCAGCGATATCTCGAACGGCGAGATAACGTACGGCGCGGATACGATAAAGATCAAATATTCCGCAACCGTTGACGGCGCGACGACGGACAAGATCGTAAATGCCGGAACGTACAGAATAGGCATCGGCGGCAACGCAACCGACGCGATTATCGCAATGCGCGGCAACGAAAATACCACGCAAAACTATGAAATCGACGGCACGGACGAGGCGGAATACACCATTCACCCCAGACAAATCAAACTCAGTTGGCAAGAGATTGCGTCGTTTGTGTTCCGAAACTACGCGCAAGGCTTAATCGTCACGGGCGTTGAGGGCGTTGAAGGAAACGGAAGCCTCGCAATCGTAAGCGGTTCGAGTTCAATCGAGGGCGTGAATATCAAGGGATATGCAGGAAACGACGTCATCGTTATCACGATATCGGGCGCGGCAACCCACGTTGCAGAGGGTACGAAGTATATGACTGCGGTCATAAGCAACGTGACGGGCACAAACGCGGACGGCTCGGATTCCATCGCGAAAAACTACGAAATCGCCGAGGGTAAAACGAGCGGCGAGTTCGAAATAACGCCGTCCGTCGTGTCCGTAAGCTTTACGGCTAAGACCGCAACGCTCGAAAAAGTGTACGACGGCAACAACAGAGTGACGGCGCAAATTCTCGACAGTTACTTCACGTTGATCGCGACGGGACACGTTCCCGACAAATTCCCGTTCGCAATCGTCGGAACGTACGACGACGAAAACGTGCTTTACGATTCGAGCAACAACGTCATAAGAGGCAAAGCGGTCACGTTCTCATATACGTTCAGCGACCCGACGAACGTCGGCGACTATACGGCAGAGGGCGGAATCGTAGATACTGCGTCGCACAACGTCGGCAAGATTACGCCGAGACACGTTCAAGTATTCCTCGACAAACTGCGCTCTAACAAGGCGACGAGAACCTACACCGACGATACGACTTACGGCGGCAACGGCGTAAGCGGCAACGGCACGACCAAACCCTATCGCGCAGGCGAGGGATTCAGAGTGAGCAACGTTTTGTCGGGCGATATCGTGACTATAAGCGCAAATTATGCGGAATCGGACAACTTGCGCAACACTTCTACGAACGGCGGCTTCGACTTTGCAAAATACGTCAACGACGTGTATAAAGACGCGGACGGCACGTTCAAGAAAGCAACTTCCGGCACATATCTCAAAAAACTAGTGTTCGAAATGAACGGCACGGACGCAGGAAACTATACGTTCAACGTATACCATTCGAGCGACGGCGCGTACAGCGAATCCGACGGTAACTTCGCAACGAAAGTCACCGTGTACGACAGCAGAGAAAGCGACCAAAGCCGCAAGAATAAGAGCGGTTCGCCGCAAATCCAAATCGAAATAACCGTCAAATCCGTCAAAGTGGAATATTCCAACACCGCACAAAGTTACGCCAACGACGACAACACCTACAACACCGACTGGGTGCGCGTTACGGGTACTAACAAGGAAACGGACAAAGCGGGCGCGGACATCGTCGTCACAAACGGCTGGATGTACGACGACGGCAAAGACCGCCCGATAGATTCCGCCGACCAAAAGAGAGAATATCACGGCTACACGGTCATTCAGGGCAGAGCGGGCAATTCCCGACTCGGCGCGTCCGTGTCCACGGCAAACGGTATGAATCTCAACTATCGTTTGAGCAATCAACCGACTCTCACCATTGCGTACTTCGTGTCCACCGAGAGCAGCGAGTACAAGATAACTTCGCTTGCACGCTTGCTCATCGCGTCCTTCTACTATACGGCGCATCAGAATCCGCAAAATCTCGATATGATCAAGATCGTATCGTCGGGTTACGCGTGGGTCAAGGTCGTGAGCGTGGGCGAGGACGGCGCATACGTCGGCGAGTATAAGAAGCCCGACAATTCGCCTATCAAGGATTCTACCGCAACCACTTGGGACGAATACCTTGCCGAATTGCAAGCGGCGGATTACGCAGTGTTCTTCGACGCCGAAAAGAACGAATGGGGCTATTATAGTTCAAACGAATCCACACAGACGGACATTCCTATGGTGTTCGTGCAGACGAAGGACATAACGGGTACGTTTACGGCGCAAGACATCGAAATCCTCAATGCGTTCTTCACAACCTCGTCCGTTGACGACAACGGCAACGTCACGCAAACGACGTACGACTGGAACGGATCTAACAAGCAATATCTCACCAACGTACTCAAAGCGAGAGTCGGCGCAAACGTGACGATAAACGGCAGTCTGTTCGTGTCGACGGCAACGTCGAAAGTGAACGGAAGCGACGTATTGACGGGCTTTGACGGCACTTACGACGGCAACGGCTACGTCATCGAATATCTCAATATAATGGGTTACGGCAAGGCAAACGTCGGCTTGTTCGACGTAATCGGCGAAACGGGTATCGTCAAGAACCTGCATTTGAGAAACGTCACTATCAACGCAAATCAAGGCAATGTCGGCTTTGTCGCAGGCAGCGTTTACGAATCCAAGACCACCGAAACGAGCGTAAAGAACGTTTCCGCACACGGCGCAATCAACGTGAGCGGCGGCACGGTGGGCGGTTTGTTCGGCACGAGCGCGAGAGATGTTGAAAACGCAATCGTTCTCGGCACGATAACCTCTCAAAACGCAACCGTAGGCGGCGTTGTCGGCACGACGAGCGCAAGCGTAAAGAACGTCGTTTCCCTCGTGCAAATCACAGCATACGGCGGCACTGTCAATCCGTTCACGACTTCGAGCGCAACGATTAAAAATTCCTACCATATGACGAACGCCGTATGGCAAAAGGAAAGCGGATTTGTCAACGTTTCGGGCAAGTCAAAGACCTTCAACGAGTTGATGTCGGGTTCGGTTACGGGTTACGGTACGCAAAGCAAGTATTACTACACGGGCGAGACCGCACAGACGAATGGCGAGTTCGACGTTCTCGACGACGTGCAACTTACCGAACTTTCTGCAATAGGCGCGCAAAACGAAGCGAACGCAAGACAGAGTATGCGCCTCAAAGATATAGTTTCCGTATATCTAATGATGTATTCTTTGTCAAAGACGACGGGAACGCTCGCAAGCGACGGCAAGAGTTTCGGCGTGAACGTATATGCGATTAGTTCGTCGAGTTGGCTCGTCGGCACGGCGGACGGCACGCAAAGCAATCCGATTGCCGTTGCAAACAAGCAAAACGTATCGCTTTTAAGACAACTTCCGTTTGCGACGTTCACGCTCAAAACGAATATCGCGCTCGATATCGCAAGCACGTTTGCAGGCGCATTCTTCGGAACGGTCAAGAGCGAGGCGGATAGTGCAGGCAATTCGCTCGGATATAAGATAACTTGCAACAAGGATATGTTCGAAGCGTACGCCGAAAGCAATTCGAGTTGGTTAGATATCGCATAAATTGCAACGAATATCGCAATCGGGCGGCAAAAGCCGTCCGAGAGCGAGAAAAACGAGCGATTGAAACGAAAATAGCGCAAAAAAAGAACAATCGCCAAAACACCTTAAAATCGTGATTCTAAACGCACGTTTTCAAAAAGTCGAAATATCGTGCAAAAAAAATCGACGAAAAATCAAATAAAACGCATTGCTCGATTGTAGTTTATATATAAATATATAAAAATCCGCAAGGCACGAGCAAAAGAAAAAGGAAAGACTATGCAAGCAAGCAAAAGCAAAAACTTCAAAATCGTAATGTCGATTATGATTCCGCTTTTGATAATCGTGACCACCGTCGTTATGGTAGGCGCGTCTTTTGCGTGGTTTTCCAACGCCGACAAAGTCACCGTTGCCGAAATAACGATGTCTACGGCGGATTCTTACAGAATCGATTTCACTCGTCAGCCTTTGTCCACCGACGGCAAGTTGCTGTTTGACAATATGCAGTACGTCGGACAGACCGCTTTCTGCGCAAGCGGCGCAAACGCCGGCAAACTTATGACCAAAGCCGTTGCGGCAGGCAACGCCGTTGACACGAGCGACCGCGCGTATTATTTCATCAACACGGTTGCGCTCGACACGCAGGGCAAGACTTTCGATATGAGTATGGCGTTCGACGGCGTGAAAATAGTGAAGTACAAGCGCAACGCCGACGGCTCGATTGCAAAGGACGAAAACGAGGAAAATATCGTCGAAAAAACCAACAAAATATACGCCGCGACGGGCTCTAACGTTTCGCCCGTGAGCGACATTCCGTTTGCGTTCACTTGGTTTTTCAAAGTGCACGAAGAAACCGCCGACGGCGTCGTAAGAAACTATCAAACCTACGACATCGACGAGGAAACGCAGGGACAACGACTCTTGCAACTCGAACCGCAAAAGAACGAAGTGTGGTACACGCCGTACGGCAAACTCACTTTCGGCGACGACAATCTCGTTGCGCGCGTAAACGACGACAATTCGATAGACGCAACGAGCATAAAAGACGTTGACAAGCGCATTATCAACAGTTTCGGAACGAACGGCATAGGCAACGCCACGTCGCAATTATTCGATTTCTACATCGTTTTCGCACCCGAAAAACTGTTCTGGATGCAGTTTTTCTCGGCGGACAGAGACAATTACACCGCAAACGACATTTACAAAACCACGTCGGACGGCGTAACGACGGATTACACCAAAAAGGTTTTCGAGGAATTGTCCAATCAGATGTACTATTCGCATATGGATTATTCGGGTTCTACGTTTGAATTTTCGGCAGTGCTCAACGTAACGAACGTACACGAGGAGGCGCAAGGATAATGAACAAGACCAAACGCACTCTCATCGTATCGTCCGTCGTTATGGCTCTCATATTCGTCGTCACGATAGTCAGCGTGACTGCCGCGTGGTTTACTAACGTCGCGGACAGCAACGAGGACGGATTCACCACCGATTCCGCGCTTTTGCAAGAGAGCGCAAGCATATCCATCGACGAAAACGCCGCAAGCGACTACGGCACGTCCGTTTGGCCCGCCGTGGCAACGCCGGGGTATCTTTCAAAAGGCAACGTCGCGCCGTACGGTACGGATTTGAAGCAAAAGCAGACGAACAAAATCGACGTCGCGGCAAAATGCGCCGTGCTGTATTTTCCCATAACGTTCGTCGGCTCGTCGGACGCAGGGTATAGCGACGGAAGAAAATCGCTTATGCTCAGCACGCTTTCTGCGCATCTCGACAACGACGACGAAAACGTGGATTATCTTTCTTCTTTCAACGTCGAAATGGAACTCGTCACCTTAAAAGAGGACGGCGAGTCCAAAACCAGCGAAACCATAATCCCGACAAATCCGAGCGAGTTTTCGGGTAATCCGAGCGCGATATACTACAATCAACCGTTCAAAGACGCCGAACAGAAGTTGCCGAGTTACAAACTTTATATGCTCGTAATCCCCGGCGAAACCTACTACGTCAAAGCAACTGTTTATTTCAATCGTATCGACGAGGAATGCAACGAGAAACTCATTTACCTCGCCAACACGCAAAAGAATATCACGTTCCAGTTTGAAATCAAGGACAACGTTGCGCAAGGCGTGAATATCAGAGAAGGAAATATGCCCGTATGACGTCACTTCGCAAAAACAAAATCGCGATGATTGTCGCAATAATAGTGCTTTTTGCAGTCGCCGTTTCTGCGACGGGCGTTTCCTATGCTGTTTGGATTTCCCCCGACGGACCGATAGGCGGCGGCTCGTCCAAAGCGTCACCGTCCGTTACGCCCGACTCGAACAACGTCTGGGCAAAGTATTTCAATTATAAGGAAATAACCGTTGAGGGTTTGGACGGCAAGTACGTCGAAATATCAACTTTCTACACCGACGGCGAAAACAGCCAAGGACTCAATTTGTCCGATTTGTACATTCCCGAAGTCATTTGGGTGGAAAAGGGAAGCAACAAAGTGCTTGCCACGCTGGACGGCGTAAGCGAAAACGCGTATGAAACGTACAACGTTTATCGCATTACAAACAGCATTTTTGCGGATTCAACCCTCAAAAATCTGCCCGTAACAATCCATATCCCTGCAAGTGTATGCGAAATCGACGACGCGGCTTTTGCAGGTTTGCCGAATCTGCAATCCGTGTATTTTGAAAACAGAATGCCGTGTACGCTGGGCGCGTATGCGTTTGCAGGTTGCTCGAATCTCGAATACGTCTACGACGTCAGAAACGGCGGCGTAACGTCCGACGACACCTCATTCGTCGGCACAAAAATCACCGTCACCGACGGTCAAATTCAGTTTGCGTGAAAATAAATTGCAAAATTGTATTTTCATATTTGCACTGTTTATTACAATTAGAAGTTTTCTTCATTGCGAATTCGGCTTAAAATATCTTCATACTCTACACATGAATTTTGACACCCTTTTGACACACGATTCTGCAAAAAACGTGCAAAAAGCGGTCATTGCGAGTGTCGTTTTGGGTAAAAAAGGTAAAGAAAAACGCCATTTTCGGACTACCAAACCACGAAAAATTGAATTAAAGTGGCTGATGACAGCAAGAAAAGGCGATGAGAGCACGCGGTATTCTCAATCGCCGCACGATGACGACGAGCGCTTCGCGCGGTTGAAAGCCGCGCATTCATTTCATTACAAGTAATGAAATGAAAAATCCGTGAATGAATCTCATTCACGGATTTGGAGCTGATGACCAGACTTGAACTGGTGACCTCATCCTTACCAAGGATGTGCTCTACCACCTGAGCCACATCAGCATATTTTTGGCGGAAGCGGAGGGATTCGAACCCCCGTGGGCTTTCACCCAAACGGTTTTCAAGACCGCCTCGTTATGACCGCTTCGATACCTCTCCAAACCGTCATGCCGCTTGCCTGACGCAAGACATATCTTAACAAAAAAGGGTATTCTTGTCAACAACTTTTTTCAGAATTTTTTAAATCCCTTTTTATGCGGGTTTTAGGGCATATTTCACTGATTTTTACCCCCTTTTTTGCAAATTGTTTATATTGTCTTTCCTTTTAATAACTGGTACAATTATTACATCGCTAATATATTTATAAGGGAGTTTTTTAACAAAGGGTGAGTTATTATGGCAGGAAAAAGATACAACATAGGTCTTGTCACCGGTAACGTAGAGGATGATTTTCCCAACCAGATCTGCGAAGGTGCCATTCAGGCAGCCGCCGAACTGGACGACAATCTCTTTATCATGCCGGTTAAATATTTTGACAGATACGACTTTACAGACCCATTACAAAAATATGAATATCAGTACAATACGTTAATCAGCTACGCACAGGTACATTCCCTGGACATCGTGCTTTTGTGTCTCGGCAATATTTCCGCTATCCACGAAACGCGTTCCGCAGAAATCATAAATGGCTTCGGAGATATCCCCATTATCCTGATTGCTTCGGAACAGGATGGATATTCAAGCGTGTGCTACGCCAACGAAGCAGGGCTTACCGAGGGTATTGAGGCGCTGGTTACCAGGGAAAACAGGGAGCGCATCGGTATTATCACCGGCTATACGACCAATAAGGACTCCTATGAAAGGCTGGAAACTTACAAAAAGGTGCTGCAGGCGCACAATCTTCCTATTGATGAATCCCTCATCTGCTGCACATACTTTGACGAAAAATGCCGGGCAGATGCAGCCGCTTTCATTGACAGCAATCCCGATTTGGATGCCATTGTCTGCGGCAACGACGCCATTGCCGCCGTTGTATATGATTTGCTGCAGAAGCGTGGCATCTTAGTCGGAAAGGATATTTCGGTTATCGGCTTTGACGACATTCCGGGCAGCAAATATCTGACACCGCCCCTTGCCAGTGTAAAAGCAGAAGCTTACGATTTAGGTTCCCGCGCCGTTATGCAGGCGCACCGCAAGCTGCTTACCGGCACCATGGGACAGGTGGAGCAGTTCCGTGTCTCTACCAAGTTTTTATACCGCTCTTCTCTTGGTTCCGGCTGTGAAGAAGAAATCAAGCTGCAAAACCTTTTAGATGAGCAGGATAAGTTGATTGAAAATGTGCAGCAGGCAGAAAACAGCCGCAAGCTGATCATGACGAACCACAACATGAATGTTTTTTCCCGTGATATGCTGATGCTTGCCGACGACAGCGACGACAGCTACCTGTGCATCATGAACAGTCTGACGGAAGCGGGTATTAAAAACAGCTATCTTTTTACCTTAAAAGAGCCGGTCGCCTTCCATCCCGGTGACAACTGGATCCAGCCGAACCAGATTTACCTGCGTGCCTGCTTAAATGACGGCAGGGCGTTTGTTCCCCGTAAGACTGCCCAGCTCATAAATATTCAGAACATTTATGACCATCCGCATATGTCGGATACCCGCAACACCTATGTCATGATCGATTTATATTCCCGCGATCTGCAGTATGGTTTTCTGCTCTGTGACATCGGCTATGACAATCTGCATTACGTGGAATATCTGTGTTACCAGGTAAGTATTGCCATCAAATTCATTTATATGTTCGCCAAACAGCATACCCTGCTTTTAGAAAAGGACGAAATGCTGCAGCGTCTGCAGAAAGAAAATTTACAGCTCGACTCCATTTCCGGCAAGGATGAGCTGACGGGTATCTTAAACCGCCGCGGCTTCTACAAAAAAGCCGATGCCTTTATCGAGTCTGCCGCTGAAACAGGTCAGTCCGTGGTATTTGCCTATGCTGACCTTAACTACTTAAAGCAGATTAATGATATTCACGGACATGCGGAAGGTGACTTCGCTCTTACCTCCTGTGCCACGGTTCTGGAAGAAGTCTTCCCGGGAAGCCTGACGGGCCGTATCGGCGGTGATGAATTCGCCGTGCTTGCCCTTCATCAGAACATTTCCACGGAAGCGGACTTAAAGAAGCAGATTAACCAGAAGCTGGCGGAATGTGCCGAGAAAGCCGGCAAGCCCTATTCCGTTACTCTTTCCGTGGGCATTTACATGCAGCCTGCCAATTCCCGTTTCCTGTTAAAGGATGCCATTGAAGCTGCCGATGCTCTTCTGTACGAGGAGAAAAAGAAAAAGCCTCCCTTTGTAACCGGGAAGCCTTAATGTTTGTTTTCAGGTTGATGTAGTTATTTACTGAGATAAACCTTAGCCACCTCCATATCTTCGGGGGTGGTTATTTTTATGTTTTCATAGGTGCCCTGCAGCATTTTTACCTTTTTTCCGTATACGCATTCCACTACCATGGCGTCATCCGTGACAGTCACATTCCGGTACGTGTCGGGGTTTTGCAGGAGTTCTTTGTAGGCGCCTGTAATGAGCGGCAGGGAAAATACCTGGGGTGTCTGTACCGCATACACCGTCTTGCGGTCGGGTGTCCTGACGGCAAATCCCTCTTCGTCCACTACCTTTATGGTATCCTTTACCGGTACTGCCGCGCAGACTGCCTCGTAGGTGCAAACACCTTCATAGAGCCGTCCGATGATTTCTTCCGTCAGCATCGGTCTTGCTCCGTCGTGAATCATCACATAGCCGTCTTTTCCCTCAAGCTTTTTCAGGGCATTGGCAACGGAAAAATAGCGCTCCTTTCCACCGGCAAGAATGGCCGTTACTTTCGTAAAGCCGTATTTGTCCACAATTTCTTCCTTCACATAAGATAAATCATCCGCTCCCGCCACCAGCAGTATTTCATCTATGTAAGGGGAATCCTCAAAGGCTTTCAGACTGTAATAAATGACCGGTCTGTCAAGCAGGGGCAGATACTGTTTAGGAACACTGCTGCCCATACGGCTGCCGGTTCCGGCAGAAAGGACAATGGCATAGCATTTTTTCTTTTCGTTTTCCAGCATAACCCCTCCCTATCTTTCGCCCAGGCGGAGATTGGGTACAGCATTCAAGGATAAATCGCTCCGGATGCCTTTAATAAAGTCGTAGTAGCCTGCTGCTCCTATCATTGCCGCATTGTCCGTACACAAAATCGGAGACGGATGATAGAACGCAATGTTTTCTCTGGCGCATCTTTCTTCAAATGCCTTGCGCAGTGCGGAATTGGAAGCAACGCCTCCGGCTATGGCAAATTTTTTATAGCCGTACCGGGATACCGCATGCATGGCGTGTTCTACCAGTACATCCACAACCGCTTTCTGGAAGGAGGCTGCCACATCCGGCACACAGACCTCTTCCCCCTTCATCTGGCAGCTGTTAAGATAATTGAGTACCGCCGACTTTAAGCCGCTGAAGCTGAAATCGTAAGCATTGTCTTCCACCTTTGCACGGGGAAAATGAATGGCTTCCGGGTTGCCTTCCTTTGCCACTAATTTATCAATCTTGGGACCTCCGGGATAGCCTAAGCCAATGGCTCTTGCCACCTTGTCAAAGGCTTCGCCCGCCGCATCATCCCTGGTGCGTCCGATAATTTCATATTCGCCGTAATCCTTTACCACAACCAGATGGGAGTGTCCGCCGGATACCACAAGGCAGATAAAAGGCGGCTCTAAATCCTTATTTTCAATATAGTTGGCACTAATGTGCCCTTCAATATGATGCACGCCGATAAGGGGAATACCTGTGGCAAAGCTGATGGCTTTTGCCGCGGAAACGCCCACTAAAAGAGGACCTACCAGCCCCGGGCCGTAGGTCACAGCAATAGCATCCATCTGCCTTAACTGATAGCCGGACTCCTTTAATGCCTCTTCGATTACCTGATTTATTTTTTCGATATGTTTACGGGATGCAATTTCCGGCACAACCCCGCCGTAAAGGGTGTGCAGTGCAATCTGCGTGGAAATGATGTTGGAACACACCTCTCGCCCGTTTTTCACCACTGCAGCCGCTGTTTCGTCACAGGAGCTTTCGATTGCCAGAATTACAATATCTTTTTCCACCTTGGTTACCATACCTTTCTGAGAAATTCTCAGTCTTCTTCCGTGCTGCCTGTATCCTCATCCGCAAGCTGCCAGCCCAAAATCCGCCAGTGGCCTTCTTCATCCTTATGCAGCACAAATATTTCGTCCACCGTTCTTTTATGGGAGCCGCTCTGGACCATGTAGGAACAGGTCATTTTCGCATATTTTTCCTCACCCCGGTTATAATACACCACATCATCGCTGGAGGGCAGAAAATAGCTGCTGATACGCATATTTTTTTCTTTATAGGCATTAATCTGTACCGTCAGATTGACCAGATAGGCATTCCAGTCGTTCTCGTCCTTCAGTTTTTCGTCGTACAGCCGGTAGGTCTGCTCGGCAAGCTGCTCCAGTTCGGCACTGGTATACGTTTCGTTATAAAAACATTTGGTAATATCACTGTAAAACTTAATCACTTCTCTGGGAGAAGGCGGATAGGTGTAGGAAAGATTGCGGTTAATAAGCTCCTGTGCCACGGTAAGCCTGACATTCTCCTCCGTTACTTTGGATGCACGGTTACTCAGATAATAGTAGTATCCAAGCATCCCCACTACGAAGATCAGAATGACAATCCCGCTTTTAAATATATCCGCTTTTCCATTATGATGACTGCCGCTTTTACTCGGTGTTTTCCCGGTGGCTGCTCGTACCATATGCGTTCCCTTCCTCACAATGTGTCTATGTTTACTCGTCAAAATTCAATTCTACACTTCTTCCGTCCCTGGCTGCAATGGCTGCGGGGAAAATCTTCCGTACCTCGGGCATGTATTCCTCCGGGTAGGGAAGTGACGGACTGTAGTGTGTCAGCCACATTTCCTTTACACCTGCGCGTTTTGCCATATCCGCCGCTTCGTAGAATGTCATGTGTTTATACTCTTTTGCTTTGCTGAGCTTGTCCGGCTCCCCGTACATGCCTTCGCAGATAAATAAATCCGCCTCTTTCGCATGCTCCACAATCCCTTCCGTGGGACGGGTGTCCGTTGTGTAGGTAAGCTTGATACCCTTTCTTTTGGGACCGAGCACCATATCCGGCGTCAGCACCCTGTCGGGAAGAACGACTTCTTCGCCCTTCTGCAGACGGTTCCAGTACTGCTTTTCGATGTTTTGAGAAAGCGCTCTTTCCACTTCAAATTTACCGGCACGCTCCACCACTAAGCTATATCCATAGCATACCACATTATGATTTACCTTAAAAGCCTCGATATAAAATCCGTCAAAGGGAATTTTTACTTCATTTTCCGTGATTTCCATGCAGACCACTTCAAACGGAAGCTCCGGTGCAATGACGCGGAGCG
>URTQ01000004.1 GCA_900550855.1 uncultured Eubacteriales bacterium | reverse complement strand
GTTTCACCTATTATATCAACAGAGAATATAACGATATAATATTGCCTGCCGATGTTTTTTCTACAAAATACAGTGTTTTAACCGATTGGTTAAAAGATAATGCTAAAACTACAAAAGAAAGCGACGAAGTGTTCAACATAAGCAATATGTATGACATTAACGTCTATTTGGACGATGGTCTAAAATCTACAGGTATTACGGGGTATGCGTATAGCGATTACATCAATATGTATTCTGTCGGTTCTTTTTCGCACGAATATATTCATCATATATTGTTTTATCTTGGGAAAAGCGGTTATGCGCGTGAAGTGATACCCGAAATGCACGCAAGCACATCAAAGTATGCTATGGCAATGTGGTATTATCTGTTTACGGGGCAAGCAAAGAATTTTCCTTATAACAAAGAAGTAAAAGAAAAAGAAACATATTTGCAAACTTTGACATTGTATAAAAAATACAAAGTCAAAACACCGACGGTTGATCATTTTGATTTTTGGTTATTTGCCGATTGTTTTTCGGCAATTTATACCGAAAAAGGAACGACTTTTATACACCGTGTGCAAACTGATAGTTTGGCATATTATATCGCAAGAGTTTATGGCACTAATTATGTTTGGCAGATCAATATGAATACTCAAATTGTAATAGAGGGTAAACCGTATTTAGATGTTGTCGATGAGTGGTATAATTACATAAAATCGCTAAATCATTAACTGATCAGTAAAAAGGTAATATGAACACTATAAACGATAAAATAAAAAAATACAAGCAACTCGCCGAGAAGAAGCCGAAATATTACGCTTTGATCGGCGACTTATATTTGGACGAAGCCGACTTCAAAAACGCGGCGAAATTCTATCAAAAAGCCGTCGACAACGGCGTTTTGGCATATACTGTTCTTGGCGACACTTGGGGCTACCGCTCTCAATACAAAAAAGCGTTCGACGTTTATACGGAGGGTGCAAACAAAGGCGAAGCGGAGTGTTTTGCCCGTCTCGGATTTTGCTATGAAACAGGTTATGTAAAAATCGATATTCAAAAAGCAATCGAGTGTTACGCCAAAGCCTCTGATTTGGGTGTGGCGGCAGCGGCAAGATCTCTCGGCGATTTGTATTATTTCAATACGCCTATAAAAGAACCCGAAATCGACAATATAAAGAACGCGTTGAAATATTACGAGCGCGCGTTTTATCTGGGCGACGTTAATATCGCAAAGAAAATCGGCTTCATCTACCTAAACGACGAGGAATTGTCCGACGTAAAAAAGGCAATCGAGTGGTATGAAAAAGGTTTGAGCCTCGGCGACTATTCCCTCAACTTCGACTTGGCATACGTTTATCTCAACGACAAGTTTGTGCCGCACGACTACAAGAAAGGTTTGGCATATCTTTCGGATGGCGTAAAACACAACGACCCCGAAAGCCTATACTTGTATGCGCGCGTTCGTGAAACGGGTATGTATAAAGTCGAACCCGACAAAAAGGCATATATTTATTATCTCAAAAAAGCGGCGAGGCTCGGTCAGGACGACGCTTTGCTCGATTTGGGTTACTACTATTACAACAAAGGCAAGTTTGACGACGCGCTCGACTGTTTTGCGCTGTGCGAACTCGATTACGTCGGCGTGTACTGGTGTATGGCAACCATTTACGAAACCGAAAAACAAGATTATCAAAACGCGCTGCTCTATTATCGAATGGCGGCGGAAGAGGACTTCCCCGACGCACTCGAAAGGCTGGCGGAAGCGTATCTCGGCGACGAACTCGGACTCGAAAAGGACGAAAAAACCGCCCTCAAACTGTTCAAGAGAGCCGCAAAACTTGGCAACGCCGCCGCTCAATACAATCTCGGTATGGCGTACGCGTGCGGATATTACGGCTTGACGCCCGACAAGGATAAGGCTGTATTCTGGCTCAAAAAGAGCGCGAAAGGCGAAAATCCTATGGCGTGCGTGCAAATGGGACTTTACAACCTCTACACCGTCAAAACGGACAAGGCGTACAAGAAAGCGTTCGAGTATTTCCAAAACGCGTACTATCTCGGCGAGGAAGAAGCGGTGATAAATCTCGGACTTTGCTATCTGCAAGGCAAAGGCGTGGAAAGAAATCCGAAAGAAGCGGTAAAATGTTTTTCGGAAGCGGTGAAAAAGACAAATTCGGGCGTTGCGTACTACAATCTCGGCTTGTGCTACGAAAACGGCTTCGGCGTGAGAAAGGACTACAAAAAAGCAATCGAAATGTACGGCAAAGCGGTTGAAAACGGCGAGAGCGCAGGACTTGTCGCAATCAAAAATCTTTACCTCAAAACGAACGGAAGCATAGAGAAAAAAGACTGAAAAATGCGATTTTTATAACGAAAAAAGCGTGCTTTTCGCACGCTTTTTGCATTGTTTTTTTATGGTATTCTTACCGTTTTTTTGCTTGATTATCTGTTGAGAATCATATTTCTGATGTCCGCAACCGTGACTTTGATACGCGGATTCGACTTGATTTCCTCGCTGATTTTGTCGCGGGCGTGGATAACCGTCGTGTGATCCCTGCCCCCGAACATCTCGCCAATCTGCACGAGCGGCATAGGCAAAAGTTCGGTGATAAGATAGATTGCGATCATTCTCGGTTCGACTATGTTTTTGGTTTTCTTTTTGGATATTATATCCGCCGACGAAATCTTGAAGTATTTGCAGACCGCGTCCACGATTCCGCTTGCGTCGATGGTGTCGTTCTTTTCCTCGATAAAGCCGCCGATAGCCTCTTTTGCAACGTCTATGGTGCAAACCGAACTGTTGGTGAGAGAACTGTAAAAAATCACGCGGTTGAGCAAGCCTTCCATCTCTCTGATGTTGGACGGCGCGATTTCGGCAATGAACTCGGCAACGTCGTCTTTAAGCACGAATTTGGATTGAGCGGCTTTGTTTTTGAGAATCGCAACTCTCGTTTCTGTGTCGGGAACTTGAATGTCGACGGTGAGTCCGCAACCGAAGCGCGTGCGAAGCCTGTCCGAAAGCGTCGTAAGGTCTTTCGGCGCGCGGTCGGACGTCAAAATAATCTGTTTGTTGTCTTGATAAAGGTCGTTGAAAATGTGGAAAAACGCTTCTTGCGTCGCTTCCTTGCCTATCAAAAACTGCACGTCGTCCACCATAAGCACGTCGCAAGAGCGGTATTTTTCTCTGAACTTGTTGTTTTCCTCGTTGGACTTGTTGCGTATCACGTTGATAAGTTCGCTCACCAGTGCTTCCGCGCTGACGTAAAGAACGGTTACGTTCTTTTTGTATTTGAAAAGATAGTTGCCTATCGCGTGTAAAAGGTGAGTTTTGCCAAGACCTACGCCCGAGTAGATGAACAACGGATTGAAGGTCGTGCCGGGGTTTTCGGCTATTGTCTTGCAAGCGGCGAGCGCGTACGAGTTGGATTTGCCCTCGACGAAGTTTTCAAAGGTGTACTTCTCTTGGAACGGGCATTTCTTTTTGCCCTTTTCTTCGGGGGTAAAGTTGGTGACGAAGCCTTGATCTTCGATAAAGACCGTCTGTTTGTTCAGATATTCCGCTTTTTTGTCGGGGGTGATAATGATAACGTCGGTGATTTGAGGATTGTGAGAAGACACAACCTCTTTGATTGCGTCGCGATACCTCGAATCTATGGTCTTTTTTGCGTTTGCGGAAATGGTCGCAAGCACGATTGCGTTGTCTACAAAGCACACCGGCTCTAATTTGTCAATCCACACCTCGAAACTTATCGCCTGTATGGAAATGGACAAATCGTTTTTTGCGTCTTCCCAAAATTCTTCTATATTAATCATAAAATCGATTATACCAAAATCGAAAACTTTTTCAAGCAAAAAATCCGAAAAGAAAACTTAAACACAAGATGTTGAAAAAAAATTCCGCTCGGGTTATACTTGTTGTGTATGAAAATTCTTTCGCTGGAACTCAAAAATTTCAGAAATTATCCATACGCCCTCGTTGACTTCGACGACGGGCTGAACGTCCTTTTCGGAAAAAACGCCAGCGGAAAAACGAATATGCTCGAAAGCGTGTATCTTTGCTCGGTTTTCCATTCCCCTCGCACCACCAAAGACAAGGAAATGATTTTGCTCGGACAAAGCAAGGCGCAAGTGAAACTCAACATCGAAAAGAGATTCAGAAAACACACGATTTGCTTGCAAATCGACGAGCAAGGCAAAAAGAAAGTCGCAGTGGACGGCATACCCGTAAATCGCGCGGGCGAACTCTTGGGCATACTCGGCGTGGTGTTCTTTTCCCCCGACGAAATGAAACTCGTCAAGGAATCGCCGTCTGAAAGACGTCGCTTTTTGGACGTAGGACTTTCGCAACAGCAAAAGGCGTACTTCCTCGCCCTTCAACGCTACAACAAGACCCTCAAACAAAAAAACAATCTTCTCAAAGAATATAGGTTCAATCCGAATGTGGACGATATGCTCGACGTGTGGGATACGGGGCTTGCAAAGGAAGGCGCGATTATCATCGAAAAACGTATGGAATATATCGCCACCCTCAACGACGCGGCGGGAAAATTTCATAACGCGTTGAGCAGCGAAAAAGAAACGCTTACTCTCTCGTACGAAAGCGGCTCGAAAACCGACGTTCAAAAGGACTTGCAAGAGGAACTTTACAAAGCCATAGTCGCGGCAAGACAAAAGGACAAGGAACTCGGATTCAGCACGGTAGGTCCGCACCGCGACGACATAAAAATCGAGATAAACGGCAAAGACAGCCGCAAGTTTGCCTCGCAAGGTCAGCAACGCACCATTGCGCTTGCAATGAAACTCGGCGAAGTGGTAATCTACAAAAACGAGATAGGCGAACCGCCCGTACTGCTTCTCGACGACGTGCTTTCCGAACTGGACAACACGCGCCAGACGTTGCTTTTGGAAATGACCAAAGGTTTTCAAACGATACTCACCTGCACCGAATACACGTTGCCGAATAAGGCAAAGAAGATAAGAATAAACGAAGGGGCAGTTTTAGAAAATTAATAAATAATAATTGCGGGTGGGGTTTCACCCCACACCCGAAAAATAACAAAACACGCACTTAAAGTGCGTGTTTTTGATTGTTAAAATGCTTTTTTTGCAAATTACAGTTTGTCGTTGTACTTCAAGATTTGCACGAGAGCGTAGATTCTGTCAAGGTCGTCCTTGTTGAAATAGTCAATGGTGATTCTGCCCTTTTGGTCGTTGCCGACAAGTTTGACCTTCGTTGCGAATATGCGTTTCATATCGCCCACAAATTCTTTGAGTTCGAGCGGCAACGCCTTGGTATCTCTCGGACCGGACGGAATGGCTTTTCTCGTGAAGTACAAACGGACGCGGTTTTCGAGGTCGCGTACGGAAAGTTTGTTGTCGCACGCTTGGTTTGCGAGCGTCACGAGATAGTCCTTGTCGTCGATGGATATGAGCGTTCTTGCGTGACCGGGGGAAAGTTTGCCCTCTCTCACAAGCGCGGTCACTTCGTCGGGAAGTTGCAAGAGGCGAAGAGTGTTGGTGACGTACGGACGAGATTTGCCGATACGAACCGCCACTTCCTCTTGGGTGAGTCCGTGATTGTCCATAAGTTCGCGCATACCCTCTGCCGCTTCGATTGCGTTGAGGTCCTCGCGATGCAAGTTTTCGATGAGCGAAATTTCTTGGATTTGTTGCGGCGTAAATTCGCGTATGATGGCAGGCACTTTTTTGAGCCCTGCAAGCAAACTCGCTCTGAAACGACGCTCGCCCGCGATGATGAGGTATCTGCCGCCGTCCGTCTTAACCAAAAGCAAGGGTTGCAATACGCCGTAAGTCGCAATGGACGTCGCCATCTCTCTCAAACTGTCCTCGTCAAACGTTTTTCTCGGCTGATTCGGGTTGCGGTCGATGAGCGTAATGTCAATTTCCTGTGCCTGAATGTCATCGGCAATATCGACTTTGACGTTTTCTTCATTGTCGTTGAAAAGAGCATTGAAACCTTTTGTTCCGAGGCCGCTTTTTGTGTTTGCCATAATTCACTCCTTAAATTTCGATATATATTCTTTTGCAAGTTTTTCGTATGCGATTGCGCCGCTGCACCGACGGTCGAACTCGATTATCGGTTGTCCGAAACTCGGCGATTCGGCAAGGCGCACGTTTTGAGGTATAACCGTTTCAAAAACCTTGTCTTTGAACGTATCCCTCACGTTTTGCTCGACTTCCCTCGCAAGTTTGGTCTGCCTGAACATCGTAAGAAGGATTCCGTACAGTCGCAAACTCTCGTTTGAGTGCTTTTTGACGAGCCGTACGGTGTTGAGCAGTTGATTGAGCCCTTCGAGCGCGAAGTATTCGCATTGAAGGGGCACGATAACGCCGTCAGACGCGCTCAGAGCGTTTATAAGCGTCAAATTTATGCTCGGCGCGCAATCTATGAACACGAAGTCGTATTTATCTTTCACGGGGTCGAGAGCCGTTTTGAGAACGTAATCTCGATTCTTCGCGTTTGCGATTTCCAGTTCCGCACCGGCAAGGTCGCGAGAGGATGGAATGAAATCCGTATATTTGCCCTTCCTTACGCAAGCGGTCGCGTCGCCTTCGAGCAGAGAGTCGTATATCGAATTTTCGATTTTTTTGTCGAAGACCCCCATCGCGCTCGTCGCGTTGGCTTGCGGGTCGAAGTCAACGAGCAAAGTTTTGTATCCCAAAGAGGCAACGAAGCAGGCGAGATTCACGCACGAAGTCGTCTTGCCTACGCCCCCTTTCTGATTGGAAAACGATACGACTTGCGCCATAAAATTAATATATCATACAATGAAAAATTTTTCAATGATGTTTCACAAATAGTTTCACATAAAATATTTTTTGACAAAAAATTACGGTTTTTAACGCAAAAAAACGGGCGCGATTTACGCCCGTTTTATGTTATTTTCATATGAGTTTTTCATATGTGCTTGTTTTTATGCGATTCGGTTTTTTCGATATTTGTTCCAAAAATCGTTTTACAGCGGTTTTTTCTTGATAACGCCGTACTGACGAGGATATTGCTTCGGGGTGGGCGCGGTTTTTTCAAAAACCAAAAGCGCGCGCTTTTCACCGTTCGCCAAAGTGAGAGATTTGGTTTCGATATGCTTTGCGTTGAGCGTTTTTTCGGCGTTTTGAGAGGTTTCGAGTTCGCTTTCGTCGGTTTTGTAGGCGATAAACTTGCCGCCGACTTTCAAAAACGGCATTGCAAGTTCCAAAAGTATACGCAACGACGACACCGCTCTTGCCGTGACGTAATCGAATGTGCCGAACAATTCCTTTTTGTCCTCTGCCCTCGCGCTTATCGTTTTTAGGTTGTTTATGCCGAGAGTTTTTGCCTGAGACGAAAGGAACGCCATCTTTTTGGCGGTGGAATCGAGCGCTGTGACGGACACGTCCCCTCTTGCAATCGCTATGGGCATACTCGGAAAGCCTGCGCCTGCGCCGATGTCGAGAAGTTTTGCGCCGCTCGCCAAAAGCGACGCGCCTGCAAGCGAGTCCTGTATATGCTTCACCGCAAAATCCTTGTCCTCGGTGATTGCGGTGAGATTGAACGCCTTGTTGCTCTCGACGACCGCCTCTTGATAGCCGCACAATTTTTCGAGTTGCGACGTGGCGAGGTCTACGCCGATTTGCTTTGCGCATTCGCTGAGATATGCTTTGTCCATAAAAAACCTCTTTTTCTCAATATATCATTTTTTTTGCGGATTTTCAACGATATAACGCCGTTTTTCAAAAGCACGGCAAAACAATAAAAAAACAATAAAACTTCAATAGTTTTTGCAAATATTGAACTTGCGCAAAAAACGTGCTAAAATATATAAAATAAATTTTTTGAGGCGCAGTATGAGAATTGCAATCATAACGGCTATGGCGGAAGAAACTCTGCCCATCTTCAAGAAACTCGGCAACGTCGTGGCGCAAAACACCATATCGGGCGTTGCGATAAGCCAAATCGAATACGACGGCGATACGATATACCTCGCAACGTCGGGCGTGGGCGAAATCAAAGCGGCGCTTGCCGTTCAACTGCTCGTCGATTTGTTCGACGTGGAAGCGGTGCTTAACTTCGGCTTCGTCGGCGCGATAAACAAGAACCTCGAACTTTGCGAACTGGTCGTGCCGAGGCGCGTCGTGCACTATCAATTCGACGTCACTGGCGTTGATACGGACAGAAGCGTCGGACAATACAGCGGTATGCGCGACAACTATTTCTATCTTGACGAAAGCCTGATTCAAAACACCCTTGCAAACATCGGCAAGCAAATGAAACTCGTCACCGTCGCAAGCGGCGACGTGTTTGTGACGAGCAACGAGGATAAACACCGCCTTGCAAAAGAGTTCGGCGCGGATATTTGCGAAATGGAACTTGCAGGCATAGCGATTGCGTGCGAGAGAAACAACGTTCCGCTTTTCTCGGTCAAAGTGGTGAGCGACAAAGCAGACGAGAGCGCAAACGTGAGTTTCCTCTCTATCGTGGAAAAAGGCGTTGCGGGATACGAGAAGATTCTTCCCGAAATCCTCAAAGCAGTCAAAGACGGCGCAACCGCGCTTCCGCCCGTCAAGCACGACAAAGCGTAATCTCGCCCGATTGTAAAGGCGACCGCATAATAAAAAACGGGCGCGACAGACAGGACGAAAAAATGCGGACAGAATAAAACCGATTAGACATTTTGTGTAGTCGGTTTTATCGAGAAACACCGCTCTACAAGATAGTTCAATAAAAGATATAATGGTTCACTTGTAAACCATTATATCTTTTTGTATATTACGTCCGTTTTAAGCGGATATATTGCGAAAAAGCAGGTTGCGCAGATTATTGAGGGCTAATAAAGAATAAAACAAAATTTGAACGCACTTGCGAATCGGAAATAAAATTAATAACATTGCCAACGGATATTTTTCCATAGATTAATATTTGATTTTATAGATATTGCATTTTTATTTTTCTGCAATAAAAGAATTTAGAATTGTAAAAAAGCAAATATTAGTATTGACGAGCAAGCAAATTATTATTTCAAATCAAACGAATAAAAACGAGATACGGTATCGTCAAGATAAAGCATAAAGCAATAGTTACAAACGGGCATATTTGTTTAGCGGCAAATAACGGCGATATATAATAATATGTATCGCTTCCGTCCTATTCGATATGAGGTGTCTGATACGAGGAATTATACACGGTGGCTTTATAAAATCATTATGCCGCTAATTAGAGAAATTGCCAACAGTGTAACGCGCGGTATTCAATCGCAACGTAAAAACGAATGGTGCTGTTTTGATTATGATTGTTTCACGTGTAACGTATAGAAAATAAAAAAACGCTTTTCTATTTTTTAATATGAAAGAAATCGAACTTTTGATTGTCGGCAAAATGCTTTTGAGAATAAGAGTATTGCAAGGTATGTATTATTTATCGCACCAGACGTAATTGCTTATGGGATTGTATTCGAGAGATTCGGCGTTATATTCCCCTTCCGATTCGCCTAATATCGAGAACTTCCCGTTAGGAACGTAGTTTATGCAATAATAACCGACGTCGCTTCGATTTGAAAAGTCGTATTGCTCATATACGATTTGATTGTCGTTTGTCATATATTCTTTAATGACGTTTTCACCGTCAAATTCGGTGACAATCACATAGTAGCCGACTGCGTTTTCGTGATTTTCAAAATAAGGGAAAAGATAGCGACGATTGTCGTCATAATGAGCAATATAAACGACGTCTATTTCGTCGTACCCATCGACAATACAATCTATTCTATTTATTTTGCCGTTTTCTTTATAGAACTTGTTGTAATACTTGCAGTTTTTGCGTATTGATGGCGATTCCTTAACGTTGTAGGCTTTCATTTCGGCAAGACCTGCGATTCCGCATTTTATCCCCATAAGATTTCGTTTCTTTGTGCAAACGTACGTTACGTCGGCGGTTTCCGCGTTTGAAAATTCGCATACGAAATCGTTGAACATATTCTGCGTTTCGATTATCAGTTCTTTTAAGTATGTGCTTGATGGCTTTTCCATATCTTTCCTATGAGTCGAGCGAGGTGCTGTGATTATTATATCATTGCATACGATAGAAATCAATGAAGATTAAATATCGCGGTATAAAACGACAAGGCTTAACTGTGTGGCAGAATATCAAAACGGCAAGATTTTCTATAATTGTTTCACGTGTAACAATTAGAAAAACACGGCTACAATGCCACTAAACAGTAGCAAAAGAGCGGATTTGTAATTTTCGGCAGATTTGAAAATGTGGATAATACGGAACGATATTCGCAACGGGCAACAGGCGGTGTTCGATGTGGTTGATATATGAAAGAAAGGGTGTGTGCGGTATCGTCGGTGTAATGGTTTTTCCAGTGCTTCGAGCGGCGGTGAAATCGTGACGGGCGTTGTGAAAATGGCTTTGATTTTGTGCGGAATCTCGGTGTTCGAATATGGATAATTTGAGGTAAAAACGATGGGGAAAAGCCGATTTTTGACGTATGATTTGAGGTGTAAAACGGCAATGATTAACGAATAAAATCGAGCGCAAAAACAATATCGAGATGGATATTTTAAGCAGTGAAAAATATATGTTTCACGTGGAACGGTTTGATTTTCGGCGTCGGTTTCACGTGAAACGGGAACCGCAAAAAACCCACTAAATAGTAGGATTTTTGTGTGCTTTTCGGTCGATTTTGGGAATTTTTGACCTTTCATCCTGTAAAATTTTACAGAAAAATTTTCGCTCTTTCACCCGAATTTTTGGCAGTGTTTTGTTTCTCAATTTTTCTATAAAAATTTGGCTGTTTCACAATAATTCTATGTTTTTGAATATGCTGTAAAGATTTTCGTTTTTCTATGCGAAGTTATCGTGGGTTTAACCGACGGTTTTCTATGAGTTTTTATGACGTTTCGGCGCGTGCGATATGTGGTAAAAGGCTGAAAAATAGACGTGTTTTGTTGTATGTTTTGATTAACGTTATTGTTCGATTGCGCCGAGATATTCCCTCGTAAGCGTTGTTTTTACTGTTATCGTGGCTGTTTTTCGAGGTAAAAGGTCGTTTCGGGTGCTGTTTTTGATGTGCTGGCAGATGTGTTTATAGACGTATACGGTTGTATTCAGGCACGGTTCGGTCGACTTTGTGGATATTCGATTGTGGGTGCGGTGAGCGCAAGTGCGGTTATACGGTGCGGAAAAAACGATGTGGTTGTTTGTTTGGGCGGCGTGCGTGTCGCGATTCGGCGATGCGTGACAATGCGTTTTGCAAAGTATGGTATCAGGTTTCGGCGATGTGTGGCGATACTTTGCGACGAAATACGCTTTTCGTGCGTTCGTGCAATCGTATTACACCCGAAAATGCCACTGTTTAGTGGTGTTTCACGTCAAACAAAGTTTCCACATATAAACATATCCACATCGAAATTCGACGTCATTAAAAACAACTGATAGAAAAATTTGCTGTAAAACGGTTTACAAGTATACCGTATGTGTAAAAATAACGCTTCGCCGTTCGGCAGTGCGCCGCATTTGCGAAGCGTTTTGTTTTACGCGATTATTTGCATATAGGTTGCAACGAGGAACAGTATAGGACCTACGAGTACGAAAACGTGGAATAAGCAATGGACGTAGCGTTTATGCACGCCGAACACCGCCGCGCCGAGCAGGCAAGACACGAGCCCTGCGAGATAGACGAAACTCGTTGCCGCCGAAATGCCTTTGGGTGAGAAATACGCCGTGAAGAACGCCGCAAACATCAATCCCCCTATAACGAAGGTCGAGGCGACGGACACTTTGCGGAATATATCGAAGCGATAAAGGCACAGCGCGAAGATTATTATTGCGATTGCAAAGGACACGCCGAACGCGACGTAGCCGTATACGTTGTCGTACAAAAGGCAGGTTGCCGTCGCGCACGCAATGACGTTTAGATTGACGGCGGGAAAGTCGAGGGTGCGCCACATCAGTTTTTTGCGCATATCCGACACGCCGTGATAGATTGCCGACACGCTGAACTCGATTGCAATCAGAAGGCAGGACAGCGCCGCAGAAGCGTATGCCGCGGGCGTAGTGGCTTTAAGCAGCATAAAAATCATAAAGACGAGTGCCGCCGCCGCGCCGAGCGCGTGGGAAGCGGAATTGAAAAGTTCCTCTTTGGGCGTGTAGTATACGAGCCCGTTGTCTTTGTAGATTTGTTTGAGTTCGTCGGTGTTGGACGGTGTTTTCAAAGATTCTTTTACGTTCATATTCCATATAGTAAAGCAAAAACGCCGCGAGGGCAAGCGATATAAAGTCGTCAAACCGCGTAAAATCGCGAATATGTCGTGCGGCGCATGGTTGCTCGATAAACGCACGAGAGTCGAAAAAGGCGCGTTTTAGACCCTTTGTCGCAAAATTTTGACAAAAACCCTTGATATTTTGTTTATAACTTGTTATAATATTTTCACTTATTATTATTGAAATAATAATATATTACTTACTAAAATATATTTTTATGTAGGAGGAAAAATGGCAGAAGAAGTCAAACACAGTTACGACGCCGGCGACATTCAGGTTCTCGAAGGACTCGACCCTGTCAGAAAACGTCCCGGTATGTATATCGGTTCGACGGACGTGAGAGGTTTGCACCATCTCGTGACGGAAGTCGTTGACAACTCAATCGACGAAGCGCTCGCAGGCTACTGCACGCATATCGTCGTGGAAATTCTCTCGGACGGCGCGATTCGCGTTACGGACAACGGCAGAGGCATTCCTACCGGCATTATCGAAAAAGAAGGCAAATCCGCAGTCGAGGTCGTTTTGACCAAACTTCACGCGGGCGGAAAATTCGGCAGCGGCGGCTACAAAATTTCGGGCGGTCTGCACGGCGTGGGCGTATCCTGCGTCAACGCGCTCAGCGAATGGCTGGTTGCAGAGGTCAGACAAAACGGCAAACTTTACCGTATTCGTTTCAATCGCGGTATTGCCGAAAGACCTTTGGCGGTCGTTGGCGACGCGACGGACACCGGCACGACGATAACCTTCTATCCCGACGCGGAAATCTTCGAAACGCTCGAATTTAACTACGACACGATGAAGACTCGTCTTCGCGAACTTGCCTACCTCAACAAAGGACTCACCATCGAACTTGCGGATCAACGCGTTCAACCCGAACGCAGAGAGGTGTTCCGCTACGACGGCGGTATAGTGTCTTTCGTTGAGGAAATGAACAAGACCAAAGAAACCATCTTCCCCGAAGTCATTTACTTTGACGAAAAGTATGTCGACAGCGAAATCGAAGTCGCAATGCAGTACAACGACAGTTATTCGGACACGATTTTGGCGTTTGCAAACAACATCAACACCGAAGAAGGCGGCACGCACCTTGACGGCTTCAAAGCCTCGCTGACGAAGATTATCAACGATTACGGCTCTAAGTCGGGAATCCTCAAAGGCAGCGAAAAATTGAGCGGTGAGGACGTCAGAGAAGGTCTTACGGCAGTTATTTCGGTCAAACTCGCAGAACCGCAATTCGAAGGACAGACAAAAACCAAACTCGGCAACAGCAGTATGCGTCAAGCGGTGGCAAAGGGCGTTACGGAAGGTTTCGGAACGTATCTCGAAGAACATCCCAGAGAAGCAAAGGAACTCGTGCTTAAAACCATTACGGCGCAAAGAGCGAGAGAGGCGGCGCGTATGGCGCGCGAGAGCGCGAGAAGAAAGAGCGCGCTCGAAAGCACAACGCTTCCCGGCAAACTTGCCGACTGCACCGACAAAGACCCCAAAAACTGTGAAATCTATCTCGTCGAGGGCGATTCGGCAGGCGGAAGCGCAAAGCAAGGTCGTGACAGACGTTTCCAAGCCATTCTTCCTTTGAGAGGTAAGATTCTCAACGTCGAAAAAGCCGCGTTGCACAGAGTTCTCGAAAACGAGGAAATCAAGGCGATGATAACCGCGTTCGGTTGCGGTATCAACGCAGAGTACGACGAGAGCAAACTTCGCTACAATCGTATCATTTGTATGACCGACGCCGATGTGGACGGCAGCCACATTCGTATATTGATGCTCACGTTCCTGTTCCGCTTTATGCGTCCGCTCATCGAAAACGGTCACGTCTTTATCGCGTTGCCGCCCCTTTACAAGATTACAAAGGGCAAGCAAGAGCAATACTTCTACGACGACGAGAGCCTCGAAGCGTATTACAACGAGTTCGGCAGAAAGAGCGGTGAACTTCAACGCTACAAAGGTCTTGGCGAAATGAACCCCGAACAACTTTGGGAAACCACAATGGATCCGCAAAAACGCACGCTTTTGAAAGTTACGATGGACGACGCGATCGAGGCAGACAGACTCTTTTCCATACTTATGGGCGAGCAACCCGAACTTCGCCGCGAATTTATCGAGCAGAACGCGAAACTCGTGACGGATCTCGACGTATAAGGAGGCAGTTATGGCGAACATAAGAGACGATAAAAACAACGAATATATTCAACATATAGCCAACTCGACCGTCAAGGACGTGGAAATAAACGGCGAACTTAAAAAATCCTTTATCGCATACGCGATGGCGGTCAACGTATCCCGTGCAATCCCCGACGTAAGAGACGGTTTGAAACCCGTTCACAGACGTATTCTTTACGCTATGAGCGAACTCGGTCTGACCCCCGACAAGCCCTATCGTAAGTGCGCTATGGTCGTTGGCGAAGTGCTCGGCAAATACCATCCTCACGGCGACAGTTCCGTATACGACGCAATGGTGCGTTTGGCGCAAGACTTTTCCATTCGCTGTCCGCTCGTAGACGGCCACGGCAACTTCGGTTCGATAGACGGCGATCCGCCGGCGGCATATCGTTATACCGAGGCTCGTCTTTCCAAAATCGCGCTCGAAATGATCCGCGACATCGACAAAAAGACGGTTGACTTCTATCCCAACTTCGACGACACGCGCGAACAACCCGTCGTGTTGCCGTCAAGATTCCCCAACTTGCTCGTAAACGGCTCGGACGGTATCGCGGTCGGTATGGCGACGTCCATTCCCCCTCACAATCTCGGCGAGGTTATAGACGCTTCTATCGCGCTCTTGCACAACCCCGAAGCCACCGTCGACGACCTTATGGAATACATTCCCGCGCCGGACTTCCCGACGGGCGCGCTCGTTTTGGGCAGACATTCCATCAAGCAAGCGTATCGCACTGGTAGAGGTGCGTGCGTGCTTCGCGCAAAGGCGGAAATCGAAGAAATGGCAAACGGCAAGAGCCGTATCGTCGTGACCGAGATTCCTTACCAAGTCAACAAAGCGAAACTCATCGAAAACATCGCCGACCAAGTTAAAGACAAACGCCTCGAAGGCATCAGCGATTTGAGAGAAGAAACGGACAGACACGGTATGCGTATCGTCATTGAACTCAAAAAGGACGTCAACGCGCAAGTGCTTCTCAACCAACTCTACAAGCAAACGCAGATGCAAACGACGTTCAGTATGATTATGCTCGCGCTCGTAGACGGCGTACCTCGCGTTCTCAACCTCAAAGAGATGTTGGAATGCTACGTCGCTCACCAAAAGGACGTAATCGTGCGCAGAACGCGTTTCGACCTCGAAAAAGCGCAAGAAAGACAACATATTTTGCTCGGTTTGCACATCGCGCTCGAAAATATCGACGCTATCGTCGAACTTTTGAAGAAATCGCGCGACAGACAAGACGCTATCGCAAAACTTATCGAGAACTACGGGCTTAGCGACAAGCAGGCGGCGGCAATCCTCGATATGCGTTTGCAACGCTTGACGGGTCTCGAAGTCGAGAAAATCAACGCAGAACTCGAAGACCTCGACAAGCAAATCGCTTACTTCAATACGGTTCTTTCCAGCGACGAGGAAGTAAAGAACATCATCGTCAAGGAAATGAGCGAAATCAAGGCGCAATACAACACGCCGAGAATGAGCGAACTCACCTACGACTACGGCGACATCGACATCGAAGACCTCATCGAAAAAGAGGACGTCGTAATCTCTATGACTCACGGCGGCTATATCAAACGTATGCCCGTTTCCGAGTACAAGGCTCAACACAGAGGCGGTATGGGTATCACGGCGCACAAGGCGAAGGACGAAGACTTCGTGGAAAGAATATTCACCTCGAATACGCACGAGAGAATTATGTTCTTCACCAACAGAGGCAAAGTGTTCACGCTCAAAGCGTACGAGATTCCCGAAGCGACTCGCAACGCGCGCGGCAGAGCGGCGGTAAACCTCTTGCAACTCGAACAAGGCGAGAAGATTCAGGCGTTCTTGCAAATGCCCGAAGAGAGAGCGGACAAGTTCCTTATGCTCGCAACCAAGAAAGGTCTTATCAAAAAGACGCCCCTCGAAGAATACGATTCAATCAAGCGTAACGGCAAGATAGCAATCAAGTTCAACGACGACGACGAACTTATCGGCGCGGTTATCACGAGCGGCAACGACGAGATTTTGGTTGCTTCCAGCCAAGGTATGAGCATCCACTTCAACGAGAACGACGTGCGCCCCGTCGGAAGAACGGCAATGGGCGTCAAGGCGATGAACATTTCGGGCGATACGACCCTCGTGGCGTTCGACGTGGTACACCCCGGCGACGAAATCCTCACCGTCACGTCCAACGGCTACGGCAAGCGTTCGAGCATTGACGATTACCCCATCCAAAACAGAGCGGGCAAGGGCGTCAAGGCAGGCACGTTCAACGACAAGACCGGCACTCTCGTAAGCCTCAAAGTAATCCCCGCCGACACCGACGTTATGATGATAACCGACAGCGGCGTTATCATAAGAGTTCAAGCCGACGAAATCAGCAAGATAGGCAGAGCGACGCAAGGCGTGCGCATTATGAAACTTAAAGACGACAAGTTCAAAGTTATGGCAATCGCACTCACGCCGCACGAAGACGAGGAAGAAGAAGTCGAATACGACGAGGACGGCAACGTTATCGTTAGGGAAGAGGGCGTAGACGAACAAGTCCAAGCGCAAGAATCCGCCGAATCGACGGAATCGACCGAAACAACCGAAAACAGCGAAAACTAACGTTTATAATTGCAAAAACGAGGCTTAAACCCTCGTTTTTGCTTAATGGGTGATAATTATGGAAGAAAGAAAATGGTTCAAAGAGATGTCCGTTTATCAGATTTGGCCGCGCTCTTTTTGCGACGGTAACAACGACGGAATAGGCGACCTCAAAGGCGTGCTTTCGAAACTCGAATACATAAAGAGCCTCGGAAGCGACGCGATTTGGTTCTCGCCCTTGTACGTTTCGCCGCAAGCGGACTACGGCTACGACATCGCAGATTACAAGAATATCAATCCCGAATACGGCACTCTCGACGAGTTTAAGCAAGTGCTCGAAAAGGCGCACGCACTCGGTATGCGCGTGATTATGGACTTGGTTATCAACCACACGTCCGACCAACACGACTGGTTCAAAAAGAGTTGCGCAAGAGTCGAGCCGTACACCGACTTCTACATTTGGCGCAAGGGCAGAGGCAAGGACGGAAAGAAAGTTCCGAACAACTGGATGTCCACGTTCCCCGGGTCTGCGTGGGAATACAACGAGCAAAGAGGCGAGTTCTATCTTCACCTCTACGCCAAAGAACAGCCCGACCTCAATCACGACAATCCCAAAGTCAGAGAGGCTGTCAAAGACGTTATGAGATTCTGGCTGGATATGGGCGTGGACGGATTCCGCGAGGACGTCATCACTCAAATCAGCAAGGTGGAAGGTCTGCCCAACGGCAACTGGCTTATGCCTGCTTCGAGGGGTATGGAACACTACAACAACGGTCCGCATATCCACGAATATTTACAGGAATACCGCAAGGTTATCGAGCAGTACGACGCGTTCCAAGTTGGCGAAGCGCCGCTTATGAACACCAAAACCGCGCTCACCTACGTCAACGAGAATAAGAAAGAACTTGATATGATGATTTCTTTCCAACATATGAACGCGGACTGCATAATCATCGAGTGGGTGCATACGCCGTTCAGTCTTCCCAAACTCAAAAAGACGTTCAACGACTGGCAAACCAAACTCTACCACAGAGCGTGGAATGCAAACTACCTCGAAAACCACGACCACGCGCGTATCATTTCGAGATACGGCAGCGAGGAATACAGAGTTGAAAGCGGCAAGGCTCTTTGTATGGCGTACACGTTCCTTTCTGGCACGCACTTTGTTTATCAAGGACAGGAAATCGGTATGACCGCGCTTTATTTCGACAAATATCCCAAAGGAAGCGACCCGTGGGCGCAATTCAAGGACGTTTCGACCTTCTGCGTGCGCGACCTTATGAGAAAGTTCGGTTTCAGCGACAAACACATTCTCAAAGTCGCTCACACCGCCGCTCGCGACTGCGCTCGCACGCCTGTGCAATGGAACGGAACTAAGAACGCGGGCTTCTCGACCGTCGAGCCGTGGTACACCGTCAATCCGAATTATCCCGAAGTCAACGTCGAAAAGGCTATGCAGGACGAAAATTCAATCTGGTATTTCTATCAAAAGGCAATGGCGCTTCGCAAAGAGTACAAGGACACGGCGGTTTACGGCGAATTTAAGATGTATTTGCCGAGCGATAGACAACTTTTCGTCTACGACAAGATTGCAGAGGACGGCAAGAGCAAACTCACCGTCGTAATCAACCTCAGCAAAAAGCCCGTCAAAGCCTCGCGCGTCAAGAAGTATATTCCGAGCGGCGCAACTGAGATTCTTTCGGTGTACGACGAGCAGTTCGGCGATACTCTCAAACCCTACGCGGGCAAAGTGTTCTATACGCCGCTTGCAAAATAAAACCGCTTGAAAACCAAATAAACCGTTTGCAAAACGAGTTTATAATATCAAAAGCACAAAATAACGAAACGAAAAGAGCCTCGCGTTTGCAAGGCTCTTTTTATAATGCTTGGCAATATTTAATATCAAAACATTCAGCCCTCGTCGTCCTCGGTTTCGCTCGGCAATATGCGGCGGTAAGGGTCAGTGTCGTACTTCGAGGAATGAGGAAGGGGGATATGCGCCGCAATCATCGCTTTTTTAAGCGCGAACGTGAAGGGCAATCCCAAAACGATACAAGTTATGATTTGCGAGGCGAGTATCTCGAACATCGCGATATAGTAGATTGTGGACGCGTCGTTAAGCACGAATATCAACGGAACGAGCAATGTATTTGCGATTATGGGCGGAAGCGTCGCAAGTATGGGGCGGCGGCGCAAAAGATACGTTCCCACCGCGCCGATAAGCGTTGCGAGCGTGCCTAAAACCATATCGAACACACCGAACGGCGAGAAGAAAAAGTTTGTGAAAAAACAACCTATCGCAAGCCCCGGGATTGCTTCGGGGAAGATAAGCGGAAGCAGTACGAGAATTTCGGATATGCGGAATTGCACCGGACCGAACGCTATTGCGCTGAATGCTACGGACAAGGCAAAGTACAAAGCGGCAATTACAGCCGCTCTTGCCATATAAACAAGAGATCTTTTCAAAATACATCTCGGTTTTTTTTATTGATGGGTATTGCCGACACCATCGAAAGTATGTTATCATAACCTAAAAGAAAACGCAATCGAAAAACATCGCTCGAAAACAATTAATCGTATGTTTTGACTTTGTTTGGAAAATCCGCATATAATAGTCTTCAAGAGGAAAAAACTATGCACAGATTCGACGAATTATCTTGCTTGAACACGGCGTTCAACACGGGCGCGTTTCTTTGTTCGGGCGACAACGTTATGACGATAAGTTGGGGAACGGTCGGCGTTATGTGGGGCAAAAAAGTTTTCGTTGCGCCGATAAGAGAAAGCCGTTTCACAAAAGAGTTTATCGACAAACTCGCAACGTTTACGGTGAGCGTTCCAAGGCAAGGCGAAATGCTTTCCGCAATCAAATTCTGCGGCACGAAAAGCGGTCGCGAATACGACAAGTGGGCGGAATGTTCGCTTGAAAAAGTCAAGGCAAAAAGAGTGGACGGCTACGTCGTGGGCGGCTGTCAAAGGTACTTCGAGTGCAAGGTCATAGGCGTTGTGCCTATGGCGAATATGGACTTGAAAGACGTTGAAAAATGGTATCCGCAAAAGGATTTGCATACGTTTTATTTCGGCGAAATTGTAGAGGAATACTGATGAAAATTTGGGCAAAAGTTATGAAAGGCGACAAGATTTTGCGCGACGTGATTTATGAGAGCGAACTTTCGCTCACGCCGTCCAACTTCCAAAAGATGTTGCAAGAAATATCCTACAAAGTTGACGTGGCAACACCCGTGAATCTTCCCACGCACTTTAAGCATTTTGAAAGATTCAACCGCGTGAAATACCTTCCGCGCGACTTTATCGAGGAAGTGGACTACACCTCTTTCGTGCTTGAAAGAGTGATTGAAAAGCCGAAGCCGAAGCAGTTTTACGTTTGATAACGAAAGAATTGAATCGTTTGTAAATTAGCAAAAAAGGCACTTTATTTTGACAAAACGCACGCATAAAGCGCGCGTTTTGCGCTTTATTACAAAAATTTCCTTTGCGAGAATATAAGCGGAAGTTTGACTTATACTATGTGAAACGGAGGCTTTATGGCAGTTGGAATCGTAAGAAGAATAGACGAACTTGGTCGAATCGTAATCCCCAAAGAAATGCGAAAGACAATGCGACTTCAAGTCGGCGACGAGATGGAAATATCCGCAAACGACGAGGGGCTGACTCTCAAAAGATACAGCGGTTTTCAAAGCGTGTTGCCCTCTTGCAAGGCAATCATAAAAGCGCTTGCAGAGGCAAAGGACTGCGACGCGGTTGCGGTGAGCGCAAACGAAGTGGTCGTTGCCGAAGGCAAAAACAAAAAGCAATTTCAGGGCGCGAAAATATCCGACTCGCTCTCAAACAGAATAAGAAGACGAAAGGAAGAAACGCTGGACAAATCTGCGCTTTCAAACGCGTTCGACAACGTGGATTGCGCATACGATTGCGCCATCGTTCAACCCGTCGTTGCGGGCGGCGACCTCGTGGGCGCGATTATGCTTATGAAAGACGAATCGCCCAAAGATTCCGACAAAGACTATCTGCGTTTTTGCGCCGATCTTATTTCGGCGTCGTTGACGGAATGAGCAAGACGGCGAGAAACAAAAAGCGTATGTTTTCAGGCGCGGCGGTTTTGCTCGCAGGCAGCGTCGTTGCAAAAATGCTCGGCGCGCTCTATCGCATTCCGCTCACCAACGTTCTCGGCGCGGAAGGTATGGGGATGTACCAACTCGTCTTTCCCGTATACGCGCTGTTTATGGTGCTTGCGACGGCGGGTATTCCCACGTCGCTTTCTCGCACGGTTGCCGAAAAACGCGCGCTCGGCGAAAATGTCAAAAAGTATTTTGCCGTCGCTATGTGCGCGCTTTTGGTTTTGGGGCTTGCGTTCGGCTTGCTTATGGGCGCGCTTTCCGACGTGCTTGCCAAAAGGCAGGGCAACGCCGACACTCGATTCGGATTTCTGATAATCGCGCCCGCAATAACTTTCGTGTGCGTAATATCGGGTTTTAGAGGCTACTTTCAAGGGCAGATGTATATGCTTCCCACCGCGCTTTCGAACGTCGTCGAGCAAGTCGTCAAACTCGCCGTGGGAATAGGCGCGTCGTACGCGCTTGCAAAAAGAGGGGTTATATACGCCGTATGCGGCGCGCTTTTCGGCGTGACCGTAAGCGAAATCGTCACGGCGGCATATATGGGCGCAACCTATTTTTTCCGCTCGAAAAAGGAAAAACGCGAACAACTCGTTGCGCGAGTTTCGTTGCAAGAGTGCGATTTGCAATCGGGCAGTGACAACGACGTTTTGCAAGAAGAATCGAGCGCACAGTGTAGCGAAAAAGCGGATAATTTCGACGGTCGTTCTCGTTCGACCAAAAAAGCGAGATTCGAAAGAGTTTCGAGAGCAGAACTCAAAGGAATGTTGAGAGTCGCGCTTCCCATTGCGGCGGTTGCCGCGCTTATGCCGCTGTCGAGTTTTTTCGACAGTATAATCATCGTCAATATGCTCAAAGCGTTCGGACTCGAACAGGGCGTTGCGACGGCGCAGTACGGCATAATATCGGGTCCTGTCAACTCGCTGATAAATATGCCAGTCGTTGCGATTATGTCGCTTGCGGTTGCGGTCGTTCCGTCGGTGTCGGCGTCGAGAGCGACGAGAGATATCGACGGCGTTATGCTCAAAAGCAGTCTTTGCGTGCGCCTTGCCTATCTTTTGGGTATACCGTTTGCGTTTTATCTTGCCGTGTTTGCAAGAAATGTCATCGGCGCGCTTTATCCCGCGCTTTCCGAGCAAAACACCGTAGTCGCGGTAAACGTGCTTCGCATAACGGCGGCAAACGTCGTGTTTTTGTCGGTTATGCAGATATACGTTTCCCTTTTGCAAGCGGTGGACAAGACGAAATACGCCGTTTTCAGCCTTATCGCAGGCATAATCGTAAAAATCGTACTCGACGTAGCTTTGACGAGATATATCGGAATAAACGGCGCGGCAATAGCCTCGCTCGCGCTTCCCGTCGTCGCGTATTTTTGCACCCTCGTATCCTATTACAAAATATGCGGACTTCGACTTGAAAAAAACGTTGGTCTAAATCTGCTTTCGGGTGTTATAATGGCTTTATGCGGAATCGCGGTCGGCTCGTTTATCAAAAACGATATCGCCTCGCTCGCGGTCGGATTCGCGGTCTGCTCGGTGGTGTACGTCTGGCTCGCATTCCTATTCAACCTCGTCGGCAAAGACGACATTCCGCATCTTCCGCTCAAAAAATTGCTTTGGGCGTTGCATAGGACAATAAGATTTTGGGAGTACAACAATGAAACTCGATGACGTTCTCAAAGGCTCGTATCAGCGTTACATAGCCGCAGATTTTTTGTCTACGGTTTTTTTCGACAAGCGCATACCGCTTGTGATTGACGGTATCGACGCGGAAAACGCCGAAAAGGTCAAGGCAAAATTTCTTGACGTATACGGCGAGGTCGAATTCACCGTAGAGAAGGACGGCGAGGACAAAACGATTTGCGTGTCCGAAATAAAAGGCGACGAGGACGTGATAATCGCGCCGCCCGTATCGCTCGTCGATTGCAAGAGATTCGATTTTTCGGATTTGGAACAGATTATGCACCGACTTCGCGCAGACGACGGTTGCGAGTGGGATAGGGCGCAAACGCACGAGAGTATTCGCATAAATCTCATCGAAGAAGCCTACGAACTCGTCGACGCAATCGACCAAAAGGACGTTGCGGCAATGAAAGAGGAATGCGGCGACGTGCTTATGCAAGCGGTGTTCCACGCCGAGATAGCGCAAAAAGAGGGCGAGTTTAGTTATATGGACGTAATCACCGGTCTTTGCAGAAAACTCATCGACCGTCATACGCACATATTCGGAAGCAATCACGCCAACAACGCCGACGAAGCGCTCGTGTTTTGGGAAGCGGCAAAGAAGAAAGAAAAGCACTACAAATCCGCTTCCGACCAAATGGACAGAGTACCCAAAAATTTCCCCGCGTTGCTCTATGCGGAAAAGATACAAAAGTACGCCAGAAAGGTCGGCTTTGACTGGGACGACGTGAGCGGCGCATATCAAAAAATCGCCGAAGAAACCGAGGAACTCAAAAACGCCGACGACGCGCACAGAATTGAAGAAGGCGGCGATTTGCTCTTTGCCGTCGTCAACGCATTGCGCTTTTACAAGGTCGAACCCGAACTTGCTTTGCGCGAGGCGAACAAGAAATTTATGCGCAGATTTTCCGCCGTCGAGAGCGAAGTCAAGGCAAGCGGCAGAGAGATGAAAGACTGCACGCTCGACGAACTCGACGCGATTTGGAACAAGGTCAAAGAGCGCGAAAAACAAGAAAACGAAAAAGCGTAACCGCCGAAAGCGGCAAGACTAAAATAGATTTTTGCAAAACCTGAAAGAGCGAAACGCACGATTTTCACGGCATAAAACAAAGCAAAATAACGCAAAATCGCAAAACGCATATAATCCACAAAATCGCAAAAACAATGTGTTTATATGTTAATTTTGCACGGATAAACACCGCATTATGCAACTTAAAATAGGTGACGTACAACTTGAAAGCAACATCGTGTTTGCACCCATAGCCGGCTTTTCCGAAGTCGGTTTTCGGCATATGTGCGCAAAGTACGGCGCAGGACTTACATACACCGAACTCGTCAGCGCAAAAGGACTTTGCTACGGCAACAAGGGTACGCAAGAGTTGCTTGCAAGAGAGGATTTTTCCTCGCCGTGCGCCGTGCAACTTTTCGGAAGCGACCCCGAGTTTATGTACAAAGCCGCAAAGGACGAACGCCTTGCGAGTTTTGAAATCGTGGATATAAATATGGGTTGCCCCGTCAAAAAAGTGTTCAACAACGGCGACGGAAGCGCGCTTATGAAAAATCCCGATTTGATAACCGAAATCGTGCAAGCAGTCAAAGAGGGGGCAAAACGCCCCGTCACCGTCAAAATGCGTGCAGGCGTTGAAACGGGCAAACCCGTTGCGGTCGAATGTGCGCTTGCCGCTCAAAAGGGCGGCGCAAGTGCGGTGTGCGTTCACCCTCGATACAGAGAACAGTTTTACAGCGGCGAAGCCGACCACTCGATAACGAGAGCCGTCAAGGAAGCGCTCGATATTCCCGTCATAGCGAACGGCGACATAACCGACCTTCCGAGCCTTGCCAGAGTGCGCGACCTTACGGGCGCGGACGGATTTATGATAGGCAGAGGCGCGCTCGGCAGACCGTGGGTTTTTGCCGAACTCAACGGCGGCGACGGCACGCATGACACCAAAGCCGATATTTACGAGCATATCGCCGTGCTTCGCAAGTATATGTGCGATTTTACCGTCGCAAACATTATGAAACTTCAACTTTGCTATTACGCAAAAGGCGGTCGCGACGCAAAGGCGGTCAGGGTGGAAATAGGCAAGGCAAAGAGCATTGAAGATATATTCGACATCGTCGAGAAGTATTTTGCGTGACGGAATCTCGTTTTTGCGGAAAATTTTGCTTTCCGTATATAATTAGGAAAAGAGCGTCGGCGCGATATTTTGAAATTGATTTTCAAACGTATATATGATAGAGTAAGAATATGAATACGCAAAAGTTTGACGTTATAATCATAGGCGGCGGCGCAGGCGGTTTGTTTTTGGCAAGCCAACTTTCGCCTATGCTCAAAGTCGCGATTTTGGAAAGCAACGACCGCGTGGGCAAGAAATTGCTTGCGACGGGCAACGGCAAGTGCAATCTCACCAACCTCGATATGAACATCGTGCATTACAACAAGCCGAGTTTCGTCGAGAGTTTTCTCGACCGATTCGACGCGCACGACACCATAGCGACGTTTGAAAAGGCAGGGCTTATCACCAAAGTCGTCGACAAGCGCGTTTATCCTTACAGCGAAAGCGCGGCAACCGTACTCGACGTATTGCGCAGAGCGGTAGAGCGCAACAACGTGCAGGTTTTCACGTCGCATTACGCAAACTTCATAGAGCAATTCAACGACGTATTCAACGTAAGCGGCGTTGTCAAAAACGACGACAAACCAAATCAATCGTTTTGCTATTCTACGACGAACGTAGTGCTTGCGACGGGTTCGCCTGCGACGTTCGGCAAGGACAGCACGTCGCTTTACACTTCGCTCGGACACACCGTGCGTCCGATGACGCCCTCTCTCGTCCCCATAAAAACCAACAAAGAACCGCTCAAAGGTTTGCAAGGCGTAAGAGTCAAGGCAGGCGTGCGTATAGGCTATCGTTACGAAACGGGCGAAGTGCTTTTCAAGGATTTCGGCGTGAGCGGAATTGCGGCGTTCAACCTCTCGACAGAGATTGCAAGGGGCAGAGCCAAAATCGGCGATATGCTCACCGTCGACTTTATGCCCGAATACTCGAAAGCGGAAGTCGAGGACATTTTGACCAAACGCAATAACGGCTACACAGTCGGCGAATTGCTTTTGGGCACGTTCCACAGCAGAGTGCAAGAGCGGATAATTTGGGCGGCTGGTTGCGATGCGACCGACCCTGCGCAAGGCAAAATCGGCGCGCTTGCAAACGCGATAAAAAACTACAAATTCACCATAGAAGGTCTTGGCGACGCGTCGCTTGCGCAAGCGATGTCGGGCGGTTTGAACGTAAGGGAATTTGACGACGACCTTATGTCGCTAAAAGCCAAAAACGCATACGCAATAGGCGAGGCACTCGACGTCGACGGCGATTCGGGCGGCTACAATTTGCAATGGGCGTTTTCAAGCGCAAAGGCAGTCGCAACCGCGATTATGAAAAACAGTTTGTAACCGAAACGACGGTTTACATATACGAAACCAACATATAAAGGGGTGTTTATGGAATATATTCAAACAAACGAAACAACGAATACCGTTCAGATAGAAATGTCGGACGGCGGCAAAATCATCGTCGAACTCGATGAAAAATCTGCGCCGCTCACCGTAAAGAATTTTCAAAAACTCGTTACGCAACGCTTCTATGACGGACTTATTTTCCACAGAGTAATTTCGGGATTTATGATTCAAGGCGGCGACCCGCAAGGCACGGGTATGGGCGGCAGCAAGGAAACCGTAAAAGGCGAGTTCCGCGCCAACGGCGTCAACAATCCCATTTCGCACGAAAGAGGCGTCATCTCTATGGCGCGTTCGCAATTCTACAATTCCGCTTCCTCTCAATTTTTCATCTGTCATGCCGATGCAAAATTTCTCGACGGACAATACGCCGCATTCGGCAAAGTCGTCGAAGGTATGGACGTCGTTGACCGTATAGCGAGTGTCCCGACGAATAGGGCGGATAGGCCTTTGGTAGAACAGCGCATATCTTCGGTTACGTTCGTAAAACCTCGCTATTGAGCGAATAACTGTGTCAGAGGCATCCGCCTGTCAACTC
>URTQ01000003.1 GCA_900550855.1 uncultured Eubacteriales bacterium | reverse complement strand
CCCGTCCAATTTTAGACAGTCTATGATGAATAGGAATATTAAGTTTTCGGGAAATAAATATAAGTTAACTATTGACATTACAAATTGCTATTCATCAATTTATTCACATTCTATTTCATGGGCATTATTGGGTAAAGAAACAGCCAAAGCAATGGCAATGGATTATAATTTACAAAACGGCACATACGACAAAGCAAATCAAATAGACAGAGCAAACACCAGATTAAAATTGTCTGAAACAAACGGTTTAATTACTGGGCCGTTTTCATCTCGTATAATATCTGAAATAATACTTGGTGCCATAGATAAAATCCTTGCGGATAAAGGATATGAATTCTCAAGATATGTTGATGACTATAACTTCTATTTTACTAGCAAATATGACTGTGAAAAAGCGATTGGAGATATTGCAACAATACTGTCAGAGTATAACTTTAAGATTAATGAATCTAAAATAAAAATCGAAGAATATCCGTTTGATGTGTTAGAGGATTATGCCACTATATTTAATCAACCATTAAATTCCAAATTCCCCGCTTACAATACATTACAAAAGGCTGCGCTGTTGGATAGCAATGGAAAAAAAGGTACATATAAATACGCTTTTAAGCTATTGAGAAACAACAAAAGCTTGCAAACATGCGGTTATTACGAGACTAAATGTCTTTTTTATGAATTAATATCTATTATAATAAACAGACCGCCAATGGCTAGATTTGCCGTTGAAATGATAAGTACACTTCAAGTTGAATTTTCTGCAGATGAAATGATAGACAAACTTAATGATCTACTCGAAAAAGAATTGTCATCACATCACGATCAAGAGGTGCTTTGGCTGTTATATATAATATTGAGATACAGTTCAAAAATAACACCGTCCAATATTTGTACTATACTCTCAAAATCTAATGATTTTGCGATTATGATGGTTTTGGACTTGCTAAATAATCATAGAGATCAAATCGCAAACTATGACATTATCGCGAAAGAAGTAGATGAAACAATAAAAGAACATCTCATATTATTAGAAAAAGAATTATCATCAGAAAACCTGTTTAGTAAGCGTTGGTTTTTAGTATATGAAATAAATTATAATAATTTAACCCCATACGGACTTTTCAAGTCACTAACACTAAATGATGCAACATACAAGCAATTAAAAGACAGCTATGTTGATTTTTATATAAGCGTGTTCAAAAAACAATAGTGTACCGTTATTCTTATCAGGATACAATCCACATGAAAAAAATCGCAAGTTGAACGATATGGCTTTATGGTATTCCGCTGTCGCTCATACCAATGTCAAAAACTCGGCACAAGCATTGTGCTTTTAGTTTATGGTATTTCACTATCGTTCATTCCACGACACAAACTTCGGCACGCAATGCGTGCTCGTTTTTATATCCGTTCCAACGTTTGCGCAAGTGCAAGTTGAACGGATATAAAAAACTGAGTGCATACATTGTATGCACTCAGCGAAGTTTGTGGTCGGAGTAACGGGACTTGAACCCATGGCCTCTTGACCCCCAGTCAAGCGCGCTACCAAACTGCGCCATACCCCGATCTATATCATCTCAACGTCGCTATATATCGCTTCGTCGAGTCGTTTTCTCTTGTAGCATAGGTATTGTAACTCATATTTTCGATTTTGACAAGCGGATTGAAAAATATATCGAAAAATCCTTATCTCTTCGCCGTTTCCTATTCTTTCTGCGTGTTTACGCTGTGCGCAAAGCGTGTTGATATTAAGCGTAACTGTTATATCTACAAGATTTGACGAAATAGAACGATAGATATTTGATTTTTCAAGTTGTATTTGATATTATATATAAGCGCAAAGCAACAGAAATGTCCGTGTACCTCAGTAGGATAGAGGGTTCGCCTCCTAAGCGAAACGCCGTTGGTTCGATTCCAATCACGGACGCCAAAAGACCGCAAGATAATGCGGCCTTTTATTTTTGAGCGGCAAAATCGGTGTGGTCGTTCACCGTCGATTGTTTCGCCCTTGTTATTCCACCTTTATTTACAAATTCTTACAGATGCGCGTTATATATGGTTAGAAGACGGAAAACACAGTTTTGATGTGGATAGAAACACGATTTTGCGATAATTGCCGCTCATTTCTGCGATTGCGATAAAAAAATATCGCAATAGAATGCCAAAATGTTTGCCAAACGCGATTTATTTGTGTACAATATGGTCGATTGGGTTGGATAATGCGGTTTGACCGCTTTGTAGATTTCAACGATAATAACATATGGAGCATAGGACACGATGGACAAGATTGCATTGCAAGCAAAACTTGACGAGCAAAAATGGAATGACAGCGTAACAAATCACCGCGATATGTGTGGCGCATACGATTACTGCGCTTTCTGCGACAAGAACGTCGCTATGCCTTGCGCAACGGCTTTTGAGGAAATGAACAAACCTCAAATTTTGCCCGCAAAGAGCGAGGAACGCCCCGTTCAAATCGCTATCCCCGAAGAAGACGTAACGGATCTTCACTCGTCTTTGGGCAAGAAGTTCGATTATGACAAGGTTATGGCGAAGAAAGCGGCACGCAAGAGTCTCACTTTTGCCGAGAAATACGCGCTTGCGGACGACATAATCAAAGAGCGTTACGCAATCCTCAAAGAAGCACTCACCACGACGGCAAAAGGTACGCCGAAGATCAAGAGCAGAATCAGCAAGCAATGCGATACATACAGACGCGAAGGCGACATCGTGGCAAAAATCACGATTATCGGCACGTCGTTGCGCGTAAACCTTCCCCTCGATCCCGATGCGGAAGAATTTAACGACGGTCGTACACCCCACACCTCTACGGGTCACAAGAAAGTTTACGAGGAAGTTCCCTTCCAGTTCAAAGTCAACAGCAAACTCGCATTAAAGCGCGCCCTTGCTCTCATCGATTTGGTTAAATAATCGCTTTTGCACAAAAGAAAAAGCAATTAGATACACGAAAGTTAAATAACGGATATACGAAAGACAAAACGAATAAAAAAGGACCTGAAAAGGCGTTTTTCTTTTTGGCAAACGAAAGTTGCTAAAAAAAAACGCCTTTTTTTTGTTTTTTTGAGGCAAAAACAGCCTTGAAAACCGCAAAATCGCACACAAAAGCACAAATATTCACACGGAGGCACACATATGAGCAAGTACATTTTCGTAACGGGCGGAGTCGTTTCGGGACTCGGCAAAGGAATCGTCGCAGCGTCGCTCGGCAGACTTTTGAAGTCGGCGGGATACAGCGTGTATATCGAAAAATTCGATCCCTATATGAATATCGACCCGGGTACGCTTAACCCGACCCAGCACGGCGAGGTGTTCGTAACCCGCGACGGCGCGGAAACCGACCTCGACCTCGGACACTACGAAAGATTTATAAACGAGAACCTAACAAAGAGTTCCACCCTCACGAGCGGCAAAGTGTACCAAAACGTTCTCAACAAGGAAAGAAACGGCGAGTACGGCGGCAAAACCGTGCAAATCATTCCGCACGTCACCAACGAGATAAAACAGCACATTCTCGACACCGCAAACGAAACGGGCGCGGACATACTCATCACCGAGATAGGCGGAACGGTGGGCGACATCGAAAGCCAACCCTACCTCGAAGCCTTGCGCCAGTTCAGCCTCGACGTAGGCAGAGAAAACTGCGCGTTCGTACACGTCTGTCTGCTTCTTTATATGGCTTGCTCGGACGAATTTAAGTCCAAACCCGTGCAACATTCCGTGCGCGAACTGCAACGCTTCGGCATATTCCCCGACGTCGTCGTGGCGCGCTCGGACAAAAAACCGCCCGAAGAAATCATCAAAAAGATTTCGCTTTTCTGCTCTATCGACGAACACGCCGTCGTGCCCAGCACAACCGTAAAATGCCTTTACGACGCCCCCGCAATGCTCAATCGCAACGGACTTTACAAGGCGATAAGCAAGGCGCTTTCGCTCAAAAACAAATGCGACCTCACCGAATGGAAGGAAAAAGTCGCCGACCTCAAAATCACGTCCGTCAAGACGAAAATCGCAATCGTGGGTAAATACGTTTCCTTGCGCGACTCGTACATTTCGCTCGTCGAAGCAATCAAGCACGCAGGCGGCGCGAACAAAACGGGCATAGACCTCAAATGGATTGACAGCGAAACTCTCACGGATAAAAACGTCGCAGAAAAACTCAAAGACGCGGACGGAATCATAATACCGGGCGGCTTCGGCACGAGAGGTGTAGAGGGTATGATTTGCGCCTGCAAGTACGCGCGCGAAAACAAAATCCCCTATCTCGGAATTTGTTTGGGTATGCAAGTCACCGTCATCGAATACGCTCGCGACGTACTCGGAATCAAGGACGCGACGAGCGGCGAGTTTTCCGAAAGCGGCAGTCACGTCATCGACATACTTCCCGACAAGAAAGGCAAAAAAATCGGCGGCACGATGCGACTCGGCGCGTACCCCTGCGCCCTCAAAGACGGCACAAAAATCAAAGAAGCGTATGCAAATCAGGACGTTATCGAAGAACGCCACCGCCACAGATACGAGTTCAATTCGGACTACCTTGCCGATTTTGAAAACGGCGGTCTGGTGATAAGCGGCAAGTCCCCCGACGGACACATCGTCGAAACGGTGGAAGTCAAAGACCACCCCTTCTTCGTGGGCGTACAGTTCCACCCCGAATTTACCTCTCGTCCCGAAGTTGCCAACCCGATTTTTGCCGCATTCGTCAAAGCAGCAAAAGAACAAAAGCATTAATTCAAAACGATACGATATTGACAAAAAAGAGCGTTTATCACGCTCTTTTTTCGATATAAACCGTCGATTGTGTCATATTTGGCAAATCGTCGTTCGTTTCGGTCGACAAATCCGCACGACATTTATTTTTTATTAATTCCATTTTGTTTGGCAATCCGCTTTTCTTTGGGCGAAGAATTAGATATAATCTTTTATATACGTCAGCAATACTTTTGTATATACATATCGAATTAACCTTTGTAGGAGAACATATGAAAAACCAAACCATTCTCGTTCTGGATTTCGGCGGACAATACAAGGAACTCATCGCGCGCTCGGTGCGCAGAATGAACGTGTATTCCGTCGTCGAGCCGTCTTGCATTTCAGAGGAAAAACTCAAAGAAATCGACCCTATCGGCATTATCTTTACGGGCGGACCTAACAGCGTTTATCTCGAAAATTCGCCGCGTTGCTCGAAAGCCGTGTTCGATCTGGGCGTACCCATTTTGGGCATATGCTACGGTATGCAGTACATCGCCCACTCTTTCGGCGGCGTCGTAAAGGAAGGCACTGTGCGCGAGTATGGTCAAACGAAAGTTTTCATCGGCGACTGCGCGATTTTCGACGGTCTTTCGTGCGAAGAAGAAATGCTTATGAGCCACACCGACTACGTTGCGCAAGTTCCCGACGGATTCAAGGTTGTGGCGACAACGTCGGATTGTCCGTGCGCGGCGATTGCAAACGAGCAAAAGCACGTTTACGGCGTACAATTCCACCCCGAAGTCGAGCGTTCGCTCAACGGAAACAAGGTGCTTGAAAACTTCGTCATAAACGTGTGCGGCGCAACTCGCGACTACTCGCTTGACGACTACATCGACACTCAAATCAAACTCATACGCGAAAAGGTCGGCGACAAGAAAGTTCTTCTCGGCCTTTCGGGCGGCGTCGACAGTTCGGTCGTGGCGGCTCTCATAAGCAAAGCGATTCCCGACCAACTTCTGTGCGTATACGTCGATCACGGCTTTATGCGCAAGGACGAAACCAAACAAATCAAAGAAGCGTTTGCGCCCCTTCCCCTCAAACTCGAAGTCGTGGACGCAAGCGAAAAATTCCTTTCCAAAATCGCGGGCGTAACCGACCCCGAACGCAAAAGAAAGATTATCGGCGAGGAATTTGTCAAGACGTTTGCGGAAGTCGCCAACGCGCAAAAGGGATACGACTTCCTTGCGCAAGGCACGATTTATCCCGACGTCATCGAATCGGGCGCAAACAACTCGGCAAACATCAAGAGCCACCACAACGTCGGCGGCTTGCCCAAAGATATGCCGTTCACGGGTCTTGTCGAACCATTGCGCGGACTTTTCAAAGACGAAGTGCGCATAATCGGCAAAAAACTCGGTTTGCCCGACTATCTCGTCAATCGCCAACCCTTCCCCGGCCCAGGACTTTCAATCCGCACGATAGGCGAAATAACCAAAGAGAAACTCGACGTCTTGCGCGACGCGGACGCAATCGTGCGTGAAGAAATCGCAGCAAGCGGAATCAAATCCGACCAATATTTTGCAGTCATCACCGACACGAAATCCGTCGGCGTAATCGGCGACTACCGCAACTACGGCTACGTCGTCGTTATAAGAGCAGTCACGACGTCCGACTTTATGACGGCGGAATACACTCGCCTGCCCTACGATTTGCTCACGAAGATGGCTTCGCGCATAGTCAACGAAGTGAAAGGCATAAGCCGCGTTTGCTATGACGTGACGGGGAAACCCCCTGCGACCATTGAATGGGAATAATACGGCAGCATTGAGCGAATAGCATTGTCAAAGCCCCTTGCCCTCCAACTCATTTACGTTTTGTAAATTAGGGTTGTCGGTCAAGAGGCTTTTTCGCACTCTTCATCTCAATGCTGCCGTATTATTACATAATTTTTATTAATGCCGTTTTGTTGTTTTTCCTTATCTTTCTTTACAAATTCGTCCGTTTTGTTTACAATCAAAACATAATCCAAAGCACATAAAACTTTCAGAGGAAATATGCAACACATATCCGTAAAAATCAAAAAACTGAATGAAAACGCAATAATACCCAAATACGGCACGCAGTTTTCCGCAGGGGCGGACTTGTACGCTTGCGAAGGAAAAGCAATCACCGTCGAGCCTCATCAAACCGTGTTTGTACACACGGGCATTGCAATCGAGATTCCCGACGGACTTGTCGGACTCGTGTACGCCCGAAGCGGACTTGCAAGCAAACGCTCGCTTGCGCCTGCAAACAAAGTGGGCGTTATCGATTGCGATTACAGAGGCGAAATTATCGTGTCACTGCACAACCACTCGGACGAGCCGCAAACCATAGAGGATAAGGAACGCGTTGCGCAACTTGTGATTGCGCCCTGCCTTGTCGCAGACTTCGAAGAAGCGGAAACCCTAAACGACACCGACCGCGGACAAGGCGGCTTCGGCAGCACGGGCAAGATGTGAAAAACCGCATAAAAAATAGCAAAAAAGCACGATTTTCGTGCTTTTTTTATACGTTTTATTATTGTTTTTTTGCAATAATCCTTATCTTTTTATATTTATATCTATAACAACGTAACTTAGCCGTTTTGACCGTTTGCGAATCGTTTCCGCTTTACTCTATCTCGAAGTAGTTGAGGAATGCGATTGTGCGCTTCATTGCCTCTTTGGATATTTTGAGGAATTGCGCGACGGGGAATGCGTGCACCGCCCATTTGCCCTCGCCGTGATAGTGTTCGTACGCAACGCCGAGTTGCTGAAACTTCTTCACGAGATCGAACGTAAGCACCGCAAGCTTGTCGTTCTCTGCCGAGATTGCGAACGTCGGCGGAAAGTTTTCCGTCACCCAGTTGATGGGCGAAACTTCTTTTTGCAGTTCCTCGCTACATTCCTCGACGGGCGTACCCTTGCAATATGATTGAGTGTAAATGCCTATGTTTTTAAAGCCCGTATGCACGGCTTTCGGGAAGTCGTACACGCCGCAGTTGAGCATAAGCGCGGATATTTTTTGGTCCTTCGAGCGTTCGTCGAGGTCGAAGTGCGCAGCGTATTCGGGATTGGTACTTATCGCGCCCGCCATACTGCTCAAATGTGCGCCCGCGCTCTCGCCGCCAACGAAAACGTGGTCCATATCTATGTTGTACTCGTCGGCGTGGTCTTTGAGCCAAGCAAACGCCTTGTACACGTTCTGAATCATCTCGGGATGACCGTAAAAGGGCGCGTCGCCGTAATACAGACTTGCAACGAAATATCCCGTCTTTTCGCAAAGTTTGGTGGTGTACGCTTCTCTCGTTTCGGGAAGTCCGCCTATCCAGCCGCCGCCGTGAATGTAGATAAACACGCGCGCTTTTTTGCTTCTGTCCCTATCCTTCCTCTCGTATATATCGAGATAAAGGCGTTTGTCGTTTTGGTCGTATCTCAAAAACCTCGTGGTTTTGACCTTGTGCGAGCGACGGAAACTGAAAATGGTGAGCCAGCCCAAAAACTCGTTCTTTGCGTGACCGCCCGCAACGTAAAGATACTTTGCGTCGTAAGCGGCTTTCTTCGCTTGTTTTTTGGCGTGCTTCTTTGCTTTTGCCGTGATGTTGGCAACGTTCTCTTTGGCAAGCACGAGTTTTGCTTCTCTTTCCTCGCGCTTGATTTTCTTGTCTAATTCCTCTCGCCTTTTTTCGAGTTGCGCGTATTTTTGGTCGAAAATATCTCTTTTGGCAAGATTATCGAGAGCCGTAAATATGCGTCGTTTCATATGTCCTTCCCTGTGTAAATAGATTTGTGTTTTTTGCTTTTATATTGCAAAACAAGGTTTTTATCGCATTGTTTTGCAAATATAAACCTTGTTTTCGTGTTTGATATGCGTTTTATGCCTTTTCCGCAAACGAGCCGTCTTTGGTGTCCTTGACGACGTAGCCGAGTTCGTTTATCTTGGCTCTTATTGCGTCCGCGCTTGCCCAGTCCTTGTTGGCTTTGGCAACCTTGCGTTGCTCGACGAGGTCGAGAACTTCCTTGGGGATAGCGCCCTCTTTTGCCTTTTGCTTTTGCTCGTAGTATGCGATGAAGTCTTTTGGATTGCTTCTGAAAAGTCCGAGCAAATCGTATGTTTTCACAACCTGTTTTGCGTCCGCAACCGCGTCGGAATCGCCCGCTTTCAACTTCGCTCTTATACCCTTGAATATGCCGAACAAATCCGCAAGCGCCTTTGCCGTGTTGAAGTCGTCGTCCATTGCGCGATTGAATCCGTCGTCAATCCACTTGCTTTGCTTGTCGCTCGAAAGTCCGCTTTCGTTCACCTCGTCAAGCACCTTGTAGAACTCGTACATATGCTTGTCGGCGTCGGGGAAAAGTTCGTCTGTGATATTGATGTCGCCTCTGTAATTCGTCTGCAAAAGCGCGTACTTTATCGTTTCGGGTTTGTACTCGTCGAGAAGGTCGGAAAGAAGCAAACTGTTGCCGAGCGACTTGCTCATCTTCTGTCCGTTGACCTTGATAAGTCCGTTGTGAATCCAGTATTTTGCAAACTGCTTGCCCGTGAGCGATTCGGTTTGCGCAATCTCGTTTTCGTGGTGGGGGAAGATAAGGTCTCTGCCGCCGCCGTGAATGTCGATTTGATCGCCGAACGCCGCTCTGTTCATTGCCGAACATTCGATATGCCAACCGGGTCTGCCCTTACCCCACGGCGATTCCCAGTATATTTCGCCTTCCTTTGCCGACTTCCAAAGCGCGAAGTCGAGAGGATTACGCTTGTTTTCCTCGTTTTCTATACGCACGCTCTCGTAAGCGTCTTCGAGTCTTCTGCCGCTGAGTTTGCCGTAGCCGGGGAAACTCTCGACGGAAAAATATACGTCGCCTCTGTCCGTTGCGTAGGCGTGACCTTTTTCGATGAGTTTTGACACGAAGTCGATAATATTGTCGATGTTGCACGTCGCTTTGAGCCAAATGGTCGGGTCGTCAACCTCGAATTTGCGCATAAGTTTGTCAATGCGGTCGATCATCATACTTGCGTATTCGAGAGGCGGTATGCCCGTTTCTTTGGACTTTGCGATGATCTTGTCGTCAACGTCCGTGTAGTTGCGAGCGTAGTTGACTTTGTAGCCGATTTTCTCGAAATACTTGCGGATTATATCGTAAATGAGCGCTTGGTATGCGTGACCGATGTGCGCCTCGCCCGAAACCGTGATCCCGCACGCGTACATATTGATTTGACCTTCGTGAATGGGCGAAAAGTCCTCTTTTTTTCTCGTTAGCGTATTGTAAATTTTCATACGGAACTTTGTCCTTTTATTCCTGCGGTTTGTCCGCCTGAGATTTGTTTTGTTCGAATTGCGACTCGATTTCCTCGACTTCGGACGGAAGAACGTTGTCTTCGTCGACGGTTATGGAATATCTGCAAGAGTGTACGTCGAGAGCCTTTTCGAGTTCGTAAACACGTTTGTTGAGCCTCAAAAATTCTTCCATAATGGGATCGGGAAGAAGAATCTGGTCCATATCCGCAATTCGCTTGCCGTCCTGCTTGACGACTCTTCCCGGAACGCCGACGACGGTCGAGTACGGCGGAACGTCCTTTAAAACCACGCTTCCCGCGCCGATTTTGCTGTGCGCGCCGATATGTACAGGACCGAGAACCTTTGCGCCCGCCGACACCATAACGCCCTCGTCGAGCGTGGGGTGACGTTTGCCCGTTTCCTTGCCCGTGCCGCCCAGCGTTACGCCCTGATAAAGCACGCAGTTGTCGCCTATTTCGGCGGTTTCGCCTATGACGAGTCCGACGCCGTGGTCGATGAATATTCCGCTTCCTATCGTCGCGGCGGGGTGAATGTCTATGCCCGTCTTTTCCTTTGCCTTAAATGCAACGTAGAGGGCGAGCGACTTCATACCTTTGAGCCACAACTTGTGCGCATAACGATAAGCACACAGGGCTTTATACCCTGTGTACGTTCGTCTTACAATCCTGCTGCTCGTGGCGGCAGGGTCTTTTTGCATAATGACTTGCAAATCGCGCTTTTTTGCTTCGGAAATTTTCATATTTCCCCTTGATTATTCGGCGTCTTTATCCTTGTTTTCGGAAGTTGCGGTATCTGCGGATTCGCCGTTTTCGTCGCCTTCGGGTCTGTTTATCTTGGACGAGAACAGACTCTCGCCGCTCGACTCTTGACCGAACAAAGCGTTGATTTCGTCTTCGTAGATGGTTTCCTTCTCGTAAAGAGCCTTGACCATCGCGTCCATAATAGAGCGATTTTCTTTCAATATATTCAAAGCGACCTGATATTGCGTATCGATGATGGTTTTGACTTCCTCGTCGATTTTCGCCGCGACTTCCTCGCTGTAATTGAGGTGCGCCTGATAATCTCTGCCGAGGAACACTTCTTCGCTCGTGCCGAGATACATATTGCCGATAGATTCGGACATACCCCACTCGGTGACCATACGCCTTGCAAGTTGCGTGGCTCTCTGAATGTCGTTCGACGCGCCCGTCGAGATGTCCTTGATGACGAGTTCTTCCGCCGCGCGTCCGCCGAGCATCATTGCGATGTCGTCGAGCAGTTTGCCTTTGGTCATATGGTTGTCGTCGTTTTCGGGAAGGGTTATGGTGTAGCCCGCCGCCATACCGCGAGGTATGATGCTCACTTCGTGTACGTCGTCGCAGTGCTTCATAAGTTTTGCAACGATTGCGTGGCCGCTCTCATGATACGCGGTGATACGCTTGTCGGACTCGGTGATAAGACGGGATTTCTTTGCAGGACCTGCCATAACTTTGTTGACAGCCTCGCTGATATCCTTCATCGTGATAACCTTTCTGTTTGCTCTCGCCGCCAAAATCGCGGATTCGTTGAGAATGTTCTCGATGTCCGCGCCCGTAAAGCCGGGGGTGAGCCTTGCAAGCGACTTAAAGTTGATGTCGGACGCAAGCGGTTTGTTGCGAGAGTGAACTTTGAAGATTTCCTCTCTGCCCTTGACGTCGGGAACGTTGACGTAGATTTGTCTGTCGAATCTGCCCGGACGCATAAGAGCGGGGTCGAGAATATCCGCGCGGTTGGTCGCCGCCATAACGATGATGGAACTGCTTGCCTCGAAGCCGTCCATTTGAACGAGAAGTTGGTTGAGGGTTTGTTCTCTTTCGTCGTTGCCGCCGCCAAGACCTGCGCCGCGTTGACGACCCACTGCGTCGATTTCGTCGATAAAGATAATGCAAGGCATATTTTTTTGCGCTTGCTCGAACAAATCTCTCACTCGCGACGCGCCGACGCCTACGAACATTTCCACGAAGTCCGAACCGCTAATCGAGAAGAACGGAACGTTCGCTTCGCCCGCGACCGCCTTTGCAAAGAGCGTTTTGCCCGTGCCCGGAGGGCCTACGAGAAGAACGCCGCGCGGAATACGCGCGCCTATATCCGTATACTTTTTGGGGTGTTTGAGGAAGTCCACGATTTCTTGCAATTCCTGCTTTTCTTCCTCTGCGCCCGCAACGTCGTTGAATCTGACTTTGATGTCACGCACTTGGTTTGCTTTGGTCTTGCCGAAGTTTAGGGCTTGACCTTGCGCGCCCGCGCTCTTTCTCAACACGACCATAAATATGCCGAAAAGCGCGGCGTAAAGAATGAGCGGAACGAGTATGCTCGAAAGAAGTGAACCGCTGGACGGGTCGTCGTATCTTACGGTTACGCCGTCAAGCAAGCCGGCTTCGGTAAATTCCTTGATAACTTCGGAAAAAGCGACTCTTCCTTGCGTGTTGACGAAATAGCCGTAGCCTCTGTCGCCCGTCTTTTGTATGTTTGCAGAATAACTGCCCTCGATGTAAATCGCCTGAATCTCGCCGCGTTTGAGCATCTCTACGAAACTGTCTTCCGTACCCTGATAGTTTATTTCGGTGGGTCTTGTCAGTTCATACGCGATAACGAACGCGATGATGACGAGAAGTATCACGCCGACGATGATGAGTGTGCGTCTTGTGGTTGGTTTCATCTATCCTCCTGAAATCGACGCGGTGCGACGATTCCGCAATAATCATATATTATGTTCTACATATTATAAAAATTAAATACGAAAAAGTCAATGCAACAAGAAATATTTTACGTTCCCTGCCGCCGCGCCTTTTGAGTTAGTATGCCTAAATGTTAAAGAAAAACCATTAAAAACGCATTAAACCGCCACGCATTTTTAATATTTCGGGCAAAATATACGCTTTGCAAATTAAATCGCCGCAAAAAAGACATTGCCGCCGTTGTCAAACGCTATATCGTCAATTCGAAAATACAAGTGCGGAAAAACTTGCAAATCTTTCGCATATACCAAGCAGAACTCGCCCCCTCGAAACTCGCATAATTCTTGAAACCGAACACACAAGAAAAAACGAAACCGGCGTTCGATGTGCTTGTCATCGAACGTCGTTTCCTTTCGGCGAAAATTTTTCCGCCGCTTTTTAGGTTATAACGTTTCCGTTATTCCATTTGGATTTTCTTCATCTTTGAAAAATAGTTCACTTCGCCGATAACGAACAGCAAACCCGCAACGACGAACATCGTGATGCCGATGCCGTAACCGACGCTTCCCGGAACGAGAAAGAAGAATGCAAGTCCCACGGAAAACGCGATGAATGCGACCAAAAGGAACAAAATCATCACGTTCATATTGCCGAGTTCCGCAACTCTTTTGACGAGATTTTTGTCTTCCATATCACACCTCCTTTTGCCATATCGTGTGCAAAAATCGCGATTTTATTCTTTTGGGGCAAACGCCGCAAAAATACCGCCTCGTCGCGTTTAGATTTTCGGCGCGCGGCAATAATTAGGCAATGAGAAAAACAAAGCGTAAACAAGACGAAATCGAAAAAATCTATATTCCCTCTCAACTTTCCTCTTGCGTTGCAGAGTCGGAAATCGATGGCGAATACGACCCTCTCGCGCCGTTCGTTGCGCATATGTTCAACGACATAATCGAAAAAGGCGACAGAGAAATCGTCGTCGTATGCTTCGGCACGAACGCTATTTCGGGCGACTCTCTCGGTCCGACCGTCGGCACTCTGCTCACAAAAAAATACGACGTTCCCGCGTTCGTATACGGCACGGACGAGGCGCAAATCAACGGCAAAAATATGGGGGAATGGCTTGCGTTTATAAAATCCGTTCACCAAAACGCGCTGTTCGTCGCGGTGGACGCTTCGCTCGGGAACAAGGATAAAGTGGGACAAATCGTGCTTCGCGACGACGGGGTGTGTCCCTCGGGCGTGACGGGCAAATCCGAGCGTTTCGGCGACATAGGCGTCTTGGGGATAGTTGCGCGAAATCACGGCGACCCTCTTATGCAACTTTTGACCGTATCGCCCGTTTATGTGGACAATTTGGCAAATGAAATAGCAGTTATGCTGAAAGCGGCGCTTGCGTGACGAATTTTGCGCACGCCGTTTTTCGCCGTAATTTGTCCGTTTTTCAAAAGGGTTCGGGGCGCAACCGAACTTTTTTTGTTTTTGTATTGCATATAATTTTATATCGAGTTATAATGTTTATAATCAACATTTTGCGCATATACGCGTCTTGGGCGCGTGCTTGCGCGCTACGGAAGGTGCATTTATGACGTCGTTTTTACTATCTGCCGATATTCCTTACGCGGACATCGCGTTTTTCGTCGTTGTCGCGCTCGGCTTGATTTTGGGCGTCATACGCGGATTTTCCAAATCCTTCAAGGGCGTGTTTCTCACAATCGCAATTATGCTTGCGGCTCTGCTTTTGATAACCCCCACTTTCGACGCTGTGCGCGACCTCGATATGTTCAAAAATATGGAATCTTCCATAACCGAAAAAATCGAGAGCGGCGACAAGATTTTCTCGCAGAAAATCATTATAAGCACGGACAGCGAAACGGGCGAGAAAAAGTATTACGTCGAAGTGTCGAATGAGGAAGGCACGACGAAAGTCGAACTTGAAAAGAGTATGGGCGACGGATTGACGTCTTCCCTCAAAGGCAAATTCGCGCTGTGGCTTGCAAAGACGTTTATCACCGACGACGGACAGACGATAGGCGGCGTTGCCGGTACGTTTGCTTCCGACATAATCGTTGCGGTGATTATGTTTGTGGTATACTGCGTTGCGCTCGGTCTTGTATGCTGGCTTCTTCGCAAGATATTTGCCAAAATGCACACGTCCGAGTCGGGCGCGCTGAAAGCAATCGACCGCATTTTCGGCGCAATCGTGTCGACGGCGTTCGCACTTGTGTTTATCCTCGTAGTGCTTGCCATTCTCAACGCTCTCAAAGACAAACTGCCGACGGTTGACGAGGCTCTTTCGTCCTCGACGGTTTGCGGATATTTTTATCAAAACAATCCTGTCGCAAAACTTTTCACCGAAATTTTCGGTTGATAAATCTCGTGTCTGCTTTATGCAGGCACGTTTAATATTATGGGGTATATTATGAAAGTACTTCGCGGAACTTTAACATTCGTTCTCGGTATGGTGATAGGCATCATACTTTTTGTCCTCGCAATAGGCGGCGCGGTCGTTGCGGTCGGAACGTCCATTACGGTCGGACAACTTCAACAAAACTTCACCGAAGAAGGTCCTATCGCAGCAGACAGCGACCTATACAACCAAACCCTTCTCGACGCCATAAAGCGCGCTATCGAGGACGTGAACAGCATCGATTCTCTGACGCTTCAAACCCTCTATCAGCACTACGGAATATCCATCCTCAACGGAATCAGCGGAATCGACTTCACCACAAAGGATTTCTACACCGCACCCGTCAAGGATATTTTGAACGACTTATCAATCGTTGTAAACTCGTTCACACTCGACGACGTGAGCAAACTTGCAGACATAAACTTTTCGGATTTTAATCTGCCCATACTCGACGACAACCTCGACAACAACGTAAAATCAGCAATCGAGAACATTATGGGTTCGCTCAACGGCGACATCTCGGTGAGAAAGATAAAGGACAACTTCGGCATCGACATCGGCGTTGATGACAACAAACTCATTGCGTCGTTGCAAGACGTTGCGTTGTCCGCTTTCGGCGCGGTTGTGAACGCAATCACCCTCGACAAACTTTTGAAAGTGGATTCCGACACGTTTATTCCCAAGGGCGAAAACCTCGTATACCAAAAGGTTGACAGATACGAGGAAGTTTCAAAATCCGACCTTGCAAACGCAAATTACGCCCCCGCGCTCGGCGTGGAAACGTATATTTTTGGCGCAATCGACACCGATAACGACGGCACGACGGACAAACTCGTCGAAAAAGAACTTCGCTTTATCAAAAAGACCGTGAAGGGCGAAGACGGCGAGGAAAGCGAAAAATACGTCGTGGACAATTCCTGCTATGCGGAAGGCTTCTCTGCCGACGAAAACGAAACGACATTCTATCGTCACGTTCAATACGTCGTCGCAACGAGCACTTCAAACAACGCCGCAAGCCTTTATATCGTCGTGTACGCCAACCGCATTGCGACATTCAACGGCGCAAATTACACCCTCGTATCAAAGGGATTCGTACCCGTGACCGATATTACGTTCTCGCAAACGCCCGACATCAAAGGCAACAAACTCGACGTTCAAGCGGTCAAGTACAAACTCGAAGACGGAACTTATGAAGAAAGCGCGTCCTTCTACGTTATGGACGATGAAATCGACAAAGACAGTATGCTTCGCACCCTCGACGACGGCGAAGAAGCGGGCGGCAGAAAACCGTACTTGCGCATACACAAAGGCACTTCGGCGCAAATCCTTCAAATCGTGTCTAATATGACCGTTGTGGAACTTCAAAACGCCGACGGACTTCTCGATCAATTCACGATAGGCGACGTCGTGGACACCACAAAACCCGACACCGCAAAAGCGATCATCGCGCTCAAAGACTGCAAACTCAGCGAGATAGGCACGAAAATCAACGACCTCAAAATCGACGAACTCATCGACGTTAAGGACGAGTCCGCCCCGATTATGAAAGCCCTTGCAAACAGAGGTTGCACGCTCAAAGACCTCGACACGATCGCAAACGAACTTACAATCGGCGAAGTGCTTGACATACAATACGACGTTTACGTCGAAGCGGCGGACGGCGCATTCGTAAAATGCGAAGTGTACGTCCCCTACAACGTATACGCGCACGGCGAAAACGTTCAACTTTACGCAAAACAAGCGGACGGAACGTACAGCGCGGTGACGGCGGTTGCGGAAGGCGAAACCGCATACGTCGCAGTGGAAAGATACCGCCTTTACAACGCCGACACCGACGGCGCGGAAACGAGATATAACCGCTCGTCGCAAGGCGCAACGGCTCTTGCACTTCAACAAATGGCAAAGCGAGGCTACACACTCGAAGACATCGGCGAAAGACTCAACGATATGTTCTTCGACGAACTCGTGCGTATAGACGGCGACGACAATATCCTTATGAAATCGCTGTCCAAAAAGGACGCTACCCTCGACAACATAAGCGAGGTCGTGGACACGCTCAAAGTGGACGAAGTCATCGAAATTAACGAAACGTCCTCTCGCCTTATGCAATCCCTCAAAGCGAGAGATTGCCTCGTCACAGAACTCGGCAATATATCCGACCAACTCACCCTTGCAGAAACGACCGACATCGCGTTTTACAAGTACGCCGAGTCGGCAAACGGCAAATACGTCAAAGTGGTAGAAGATAAATACGTCTACTGCGACGGCAACGAGTATTTCGGAAGCGAACGCTACTCGAAAGACGACGAGGGCAATTTCGTTCTCGACGAAAACGGCAAATACGCAAAAGCGTTCTACTTCACTCTCTATAACCCCGTGCAGCACGGCGGACTTGCAACCTACACTCGCTACGTTGACGAAACCGAACTCGGCTATACGCCGTCGTCTGCGGTGCTTCAACGTATGGCGTATTCAACGCTCGGCGAATTTTCAAATTCGTTCGGCAAACTCACGCTCGGCGACGTTATGGACATCGACGCTGATATTTACGAAAAAGAAGAAACCGTCAATCCCGACGAGTCGTATTTCTACTACGACGTCGAAAATCACCTCTTTATGCGCCAAGGCGGTTCTATCCCCTCGACCGTGACAGACGCATACAAGAACTACAAAGTCAAAGTCGTAGGCACGAGTTCGTCGGTTATCAAACGCCTTGCGTACGTTCCCGTCGACGATTTGTCAAGCGCAATGGAACTCGTGATGAAAGATATGCTTCTTTCCGAACTCGTGGACGTGTACGAGTTCTCGACAATCGAGAGTATCGACGAAACCTTTGACAGAAACACCAGCACAATTTACGAAAAAGACCGCTTTATCGTCGGTCAGGTCGGCGTGGAAATCGATTCGGAAGGCAACGAAAAGCCCTACACCTACGTCTACGACGAAACGGGCAAGTATATCGCAAGAACCTACGCTTTCGTCAAAGCAAGCGACGCCCTTCTCGCCGAACGGAAGAGCTGAACGTCAACGTATTCGTATACGCAAGCAACCACTTTGACCGATATAAATCCGTTGACAAAGAATATCTACTACAAAGGCACGAAGAACGGAACGGATTACGTCTACGATAATAATTTCTACCTCTGCGCTTATGTCGGTTCGAGCAACGTTACCGTCGGAAGCACGACGCTTAATACAAACAAACTCTTTATCCGCACTCTCGACGGAAGCGGCGTTGACGCAACTACGGTTGACGTATACGGCAATTCGGACGGGAAGTTGTACGTCCTCGTAAACGGCGAATACACCGTGTACGATTCGGCAAACCCCGCGCATCTCGGCGAAACTATCTACGAAAAGCAACAAGAGGAACACACGGTATACTTTGTGGACAAAGCAACGCCGAACGTGAACGGCAAAAACTATGCTTATAACGAATCGGATGTGCTTTATGCAAAGCAATACTGCGAAAACATCTACGTCAAGGACGCAAACGGCGAATACACCGTCATCAACGGCAAAGCGAAAACGTACGTCGAAGGCGTACACGACCAAAACGCAAGATACCGCGTCGTCGTAGGCTACCTTGCGCAAGTCAACGAAGTGTACACGTCAATAAAAGACGCGGACGGCAACATCACGTCGTATGAAAATCCGCTTCCCCACCTCGCCGCAAGAGTGAATGTCGAAAACGAAAAGAGCGAAGCGGTGCTTCGTATGATTGCAAGAGAGCAAGTTACAATCGAAAATATCAACGGTGTAATCAAAAACGCAAAGATTTCCGACATTATGGACTTGACGGAAGGCAGTTTGTTCTACGGATTCAAGGACCGTTCCCTCAACGATTTAAGCAGCGAAGTCGAAAAGGAATTTGCCACAATGACGCTCGGCGAACTTATGTCGTACGCAAGCATAACCGAAATCGAATCCGACGTAAAATCCACGATTGCGCCCATCACCCTCAAAGACTTTTTCAGCAGTCTTTCGGCAAGCACGACGGCAGGAATCGTCATCAACCTCGAAAAAGCGTACGGTTACAAAGCGTAACGCCGCCGCTTGAAAATCAAGCGCAACAACTCAATTAAAAACCATATTAAATAACACAAAAAACGGCTGTTTATCAGCCGTTTTTGTTTTGATTAAGTGTTAGTTTTGTAAAATTCTTATGTGTTTTTCTTTTCGGAAAGTTCGAGCCATTCTTCTTCCATAGGCACGAGTTTTTCTTTGAGCGCGGCAATTTGTGACTCGATTTCGGCAATCTTGACATAGTCCGTATACACGCTTTCGTCGTTGTGCATAACGTCCTGCAAAGATGAAATCTGCTCGTTGAGTACGTTCATTTTTTCTTCGAGAAAACTCATTCTGTGCGCGCGCCTCGCTTCTTCTTTGCTTTGCGATACGGGCTTTTCTTTTCTCTTGATTTCGGCGGATTTTCCTTGAATATCGTCGCTTTCGCTTGCGGTTTTTCTCGATTCGTAATCGGAATATTTGCCGTCGAAAAGTTCGATTTTTCCGTCGGTGAAAACAATGAGTCTATCGCACACCCTGTTGATAAAGTATCTGTCGTGCGACACGGTTATAACCGTTCCCGTGTAGTTTGAAAGCAATCTTTCAAGCGTTTCCTTGCCGATGATGTCCATATGGTTGGTCGGTTCGTCGAGTATGAGAATATTCGGTTTTTTCCTCAATATTTTGCAAAGCGCGAGCCTAACCTTTTCGCCGCCCGACAAGTCGCATATACGCTTGAAAACGTCGTCGCCCGAGAGCATAAATGAGCCGAGCGCACTGCGCGCTTCGGTGTTGGACAACATAGGAAATTCGTTTTGGAAATCTTCAAGCACCGTGAGCGTCGAAAAACTCTGTGTCGAGGTTTGGTCGAAATACCCAACTTGTGCGTGAAGTCCGAAAGTCGCGCTGCCGCCGAGCGGTTTAAGTTTGTGAACGATTGTTTTCACAAGCGTGGATTTGCCCGTGCCGTTCTGACCTATTATGCCGACTTTCTGTCCTCTTTTGACAACGGTGTCAACCTCGCCGAGCGGCTTGTCGTAACCGAATACGAGTTTGTCGAGAACCACCGCTTTTTCGACGGTTTCGCGTTCGGGTTGAAAGTTAGAACGGAACGTTGCCGTATCGAAATTGCTCGGCGTTCCCACTTCGCCTATGCGCTCGATTTGTTTGAGTTTGGCTTGCGCCATTGCGGCTTTGTTTGCCTTGTATCTGAACTTTTCCACGAGCGCGTTGAGGCGGTCTATTTCCTTTTTGCGCATAATCGAGTCTTTGAGCGCCTTGTCGTAGACTTGCTGCTTTTGCGCCATAAACGAGGTGTAGTTGCCCGAGTAACGCTTCGTTTCGCCGTACTCGATTTCGTATACGACGTTCACGATTTTGTCCAAAAACATACGGTCATGCGACACTATCACGCAAGACTTTTTGTATGCGCAAAGATAGTTTTCAAGCCACTCGATAGCCTCTAAATCCAAATGGTTGGTGGGCTCGTCCAAAAGCAAAACGTCCGGCTTTGACAAAAGCAGTTTCAAAAGCGCGATTTTGGTGCGCTGTCCGCCCGAAAACTCGCACAGCGGCTTTTTCATATCCTCGTTTGAAAATCCGAACTTTTTCACCGCCGTTAGATATTCTTTTTTGTAGGTATATCCGCCCTCTCGCTCGAATTTCTCGCAAAGACGAGAATATCTTTTTACGTTTTGGTCACACGAATCCGTTTGCAGTGCCGAAAGCGCGCTTTCCATATCCGCCTCTATGCCGAGCAAATCGGAATACGCGTCCAAAATCTCGTCGAGCATAGTTTTGGACTTATCGTCGTTGCTGGTCTGCTTCAAAAAACCGATGACGGGATTTCCGCTTGTAAAAACGCCGTACGGTGCGTCGACCTCGCCCTTTTGGCACTCGACCTCGCCCGTCAAAACTTTGAGTAGCGTAGTTTTTCCGCAACCGTTGCGACCGATAAGCGCGATTTTTTCGTTTTCGTGAATGACGAAATCCGCCTGATAAATCACCGGCGTTCCGTCATATTCTACCGCTACGTTGGATACGTTTATTTGCATACTTTGATTTTATCCTATTTTGCAAATTAAGTCCATAAAATCCGCCAAAATCGAAAATATCGCTATAAAACAATGGAAAATGGCACAACGTGCCGCCGCACAACCGTGCGGCAGGTGTACAAGTTTCTCAACACACGACATAAAAAAAGAACGCTTTTGCGTTCTTTTTTGGCGCACCTTTGGATAAAATGGACGAATAGTTTTGATAAAAAGAAAAAGCAGATTCGCTCTGCTTTTCTATTTCGATAGTTGCTTTTGTATCGATAGCAACTGTTTCTGTCGGCGGTGCAAAATTGTATGTGATAATCAATTTATCTTCAAAGAAAAGTATTTCTCGAATGAAAGTATTGACTATCATTTTCCTAAATTGCAAATCGATTGAGTTCGCATTGAATTTCGACGATATGTAGTTTTTGATTTGTTCACGTGAGAGGTATTGATGTGTTTTTTGCTTTTCTTTATCAATCTCAAAATCATATTTATTGATTTGCATCTCAAGTTCTTTCAGTCTTGTTTTTGTTTGTTCGGTAATAATACCTTCTTCTATCGCTTTGATGATATTGCCTGCGGACTTTTGCGCTTGTGCTTTTTTGTTTTCAAGCAATTTGAGCGAAGAATTGTCTTTCGTTTCTTTTTCAAGAACTGTGTAAACCGAATTTGCGATTCTCGTAACGGTTTCATCGTCGGATAAAAATGCCATAGTCGAGTTTATAACCAAATCTTCTATGTAATCTTTTTGTACCGAAGTTGTTGTGCATTTTTCGCCCTTTTTATGCGAATTGCAAACATAGTAATAATGCACACGTTTAGCTTTGCTCGAACCGCTTGCGCCACTCATTTTCTTTTTACAGACACCGCATACCAATTTGCCGGTGAGTATATATTCATAAACTGCTTTTTTGCTACTTGGTGCAATTTTATTTTGTTGATGTATCATTTCTACCTTTCGCCACAATTCGTCTGATATTATTTGCGGATATACTTTGTCATATACAATTCCGCCGTGTTCAACCTTGCCGGTGTATTTGAGTTTATGCAACAACTTGAAAATCGTTCGATTGCTCAAATACTTTTCGTCGTGATATTTGATTCCGCGCTCTTGCAATGACTTTGCGATTTCTTCTGCCGTATATCCTTGCGAATATTTAGTAAATATCTCTATAATTGTGGCAGCCTCCTTTTCGTTTATTACATATTTTTGATTGACTACGTCATATCCAAAGACTTTTCTTCCGCCCGTTGCTTTGCCTTTTAGCCAACTCTCATTGAGCCCGCGTCTGACTTTTTGCATAAGTTCTTCGGAAAAATATTGATTCATACCTTCGAGAAAACATTCCATCATACGTCCTTCGGGCGTGTCTGTAAGGTTTTCCATTGCCGACATCAATTTAACGTTGTTGTCTTGCAATCGCTTTTTGTTGATAACCGACTCATATTTATTTCTTGCAAATCTGTCTAATTTGTACACGATGACATAATCCCAATGCTGTTTTTCACTATCACGTATCATTTTTTGAAATGCAGGTCGATTGTCGTTTGTACCTGTCATCGCTCTATCGATGTATGCATCCAGTATCACCGTGTCGTGTTGTTTTGCATATTCGTGGCACACTCTCAATTGTCCTTCGATTGATTGTTCTGTTTGGCTATCGCTCGAATATCTCGCGTATATAACTGCCGTTTTCATTTTGTTTTACCTCCTTTGATTTGTCTTTCGACGGGGAATGAAAACATCGGAAAATCCGCAGTCGGTCAAGGAAACAAGAAAAAGAATGCGCATAATCTTTTTGTTAAATGGTTTTTTACATTGTTTTTCTCCTTTACCGCAAGGGGTTTCCGATACACTTTCCCGAAGAAAGAAAATCGTATTTTGTGTTTGATGAAATGATGTTATCAACAATTTCCATTTTATAAAACCACATATATGCAAACGTTTTGCTTCACAAGTGAAGCGTAAAAAATATTCGACAAATACTAAATGTGATGTCTATGTGACGAGAATGTTTTTCTTGCTGTTTTGTCGTTGACAATGATTTATGCACATCGTATAATGGCATCACAACAGAACACGGTGATACGGATCTGATAGTAGAAATAAGACCTAATAAAAAATGAGATTGTTGTGGTTTAAGAGTGACGATGCAAATCGCACCACCACGACCTAAAAAACAAAGGTTGACCGTGGCTATCAGGCAAAGTTTCGAGAGAATCGAAATTTTCCTGGTTAGCCACGGTTTTTTATATTCTCGACTCCCTCGGAACAAAAAAATACATTCCAAGGAGGTAGAATATGATGACGATTCAAGCAGTACGAAAGGATTTGAATGAAATCCGTTATTATTTCGCGCGCAAAAAACGACTTGATGACGTTTCTGAACTTGTCGGCAATAACAAAGTTGTCGATATGGTTGAACGCTACAATGTCGCAATGCAAAATGCGCCCATAAGACTTTACGATTTATATACGTCTTTGTTTGTCGAAAACAATACTCAAGAAAGTCTTTCAAACAAGTGGTGTTATTCGAGAGAACATATAACGCGCTTAACAAAAATGCTGTATCAATATTTGTCGACTACACTTTGATGATTTTGCGACTTCTCGAAGGAGGTGATGTTTATGGAGAATTGCAAAACTCCAAACTGTAGAACGAAACCAAAATTAACGATACTCACAACTGGTGCTCCGTCTGTAAAAAATATGCAAAAACAAGAATATGATATATTTATTAATAATTTGGTTTTCTTTGCTCGTGAGCACCTCAACGAAAAGCAATCCCCTTTAACAGCAAAGGATGGTGATGCCAATGATTGAACGTGCAAAAATATATAGTGACGGCAATCATTTTATCGCCATTCCGAAAACCAAATCCGAAAATAAAAAGCGCAAATCGGTTGTGCCAAAACAATACACAGATGAGGAAAGAAAAGCACTTGATAAGCGCAATTTGCTCATACGGAAAATCCGCTTTGTACGCAAAGCATATTTAAACAGATTCAATTATTTTGCAACGTTTACGTATGACAGTGCAAAGCACACTGAGCATACTTTCAAGAAGGGATTGTCGTCTTCGCTAGCAAAATTGCACAGCCGTAAAGGTTGGAAATATATGGGAGCTTGGGAAAGAAGCGAAAGGGATAGATTGCATTTCCATGCGCTGATATTTGTGCCGCAAGATGCAATGGTCGGCGATTTGTTTGAAAAATACGATTATGACACAAGAAGCAAAAGGATGCGTTTAACAATACAAAACACATATTTTAACCAGCGTTTCGGAAGAAGCGACTTTGAGAGCATAGACCAATCTATAAAGCAACTATACAACGGCATCCTGCAATATCTATTAAAGTATTTAGCGAAATCTGGTGAGAAAATCACCTATTCGCGAGAATTACCGTCTTACATAACCGCAGATATTTCGGATGACGATGTAGTGACCGAAATGGGGTTATGGTCGCAAAAATTGCTTCTGTTTGATAATGCAACATTGTACGACGAAGGTGAGATTCTCGGCACACTCGACGACGATGCGTTGATACAAAGGCTCACGCAAAAGGCAATAAAAAAATAAAAGGCGCAACACTTTTTCGATGAGCAAAAAACGGTATGAGAAAGGGGCTGCTTCGCCAAGCGGTTTAGCGCGAACAGCCCCTCTCCGTTTGCCTCGAAAAGTTAGCCTGTTTTGTTTGTTTTGCGTGTCCTTGTCTGGCACGCGCCAGCGTGCCACTTGTTCAAGACAAGGACACGTCTAATGGACAAATCAATTCATATATGGCATAAAGTATTCAGCAAATAAATACACACCCGTTGAAGGATTGTTTTGTCCGTTTTGTTTTTCCAATTTTTTAGCGTTTTTAATAGCGAACTCGAGTGATCCCCCATTCTCGACTATGATATCATGAATATTATTTTGATTTTTCTTGTATTTGAACCCGATATCTTTTAACGCTGTATTCTTCTCCAAATGAGTTATATAATCTTTTCTTGTATTTGCACTACTATAATAACTAAAATATAAACACAACCATAATTCAAAACTTTCATTAGACCAACAAGAATGCCATGCTATGCCTGTTTTTGTGTTATACCTGAAGCCCTCATCATTATAACTTGTGGAATCGTTCATTTGTAGAATGGTATTATGAGCTTGCATAAAGTCGGGGAAATCATCTTTATCAAACATAATCCAAACACCATTTATGTGTTCTCCTTGTTTGACCCTTCTATCAACATCATTAATCGCAAACCTAACTAATGACATAGTGTTATAGGATTTTTCTTCTTTTGCAGTCGGGACAAGTTCTATATCGTTTTGACGACAGTTATATTTTTTAGCAATACATCTTTTTATGTTGTCAACATAATTCGGTTCTGTTTCTGTGCCTTCCGAATATACAAGGTGACGTCCAAATTGAAGTAATTCTTTAGGAAGAGCAGACCTTCCTTTTGGCAGATATTTATTTTTCATTCCAATTCAGCCCCCTTGAAATAAACGGATCAGCGCCATATCTTCCTTCTAAATATTGCTTGCTATATATTGCATCTTTCCTTACCTGCTCTCCTTTATAATTTACAATATTTGAGAGTGGAGTGAGTTTGGTTGAGTAATTATCATCACGATAAGCAAACCAAATTTCATCTCTTCTAAACAACTCATTACTCATATTTAAAATATCATGTGAGTTGAATATAAGCTGAGAATTCGTTTTGTTCTCTTGGAATAATTTAACGAATGCTTTAAAAAGCTTTGGATGCAAATAAGCATTCATGTCGTCACATAAGAAAATCTTGCCCCCTTGCATGTTTTCTAAAGTGCTAACCAAAAACCAAAATATTTTTTGCGTTCCCTCTGATTCACAAGATAATGGCAACTCTTTTTCTATCACTTTACCGTCTATCTTTACTTTTCGTTCAAAATAAATAAAACCGGGCTTTTTATCATGAACGTGTATGGAAGAAATTTTTATATCCAATTCGTTTAGTAATTGCACAAGCTTGTTCGTGTGTTTTTTAACACGCATTCTAATAATTGGATATATCGCCATACGGGGAGCATTTTGCAATAACACAATGCTGTTAAGTTGGTGAAAAAGATTTTTAATTATTAGAAATTGTTCGGCAATTTGACTATCATTGTTGGCAAAAGTGTCATAGGTATATTTTACTATTGACATTTTTTTTGCCAATTTAAAATCTTTATTTTCGAACAATTGCAAAAAATCATTGCCAATTATTTCTCCATTTGCATTCCTTTCGCAAAGAACATGATATTCATTTTCTCCGTTCCTTCTATAACAAACATCTTCTTGTATAAAGTCAAGCGAAACCTGTCCCGGATAATTTCTAATCAATAACGGGTCAATGGTATTCTCGTCTATATCGATAGAATACCTAACAACAAAATGATATCCTATTTCATATTCTTTATCGACAAAATAAATCGTTTCTTCTATATCGTCTGAATCGCTAAAAATACATGGCAATTCAGTTCCTAAATAATTAGAATGCGCTGATTGCACGGCAATAGGAATCATCAATGCGGATATTAGATTCGACTTTCCGCCACCATTTGGACCGTATACAGATGAAACTTTTAATAACGAGTTATCGGCTATTTGAACTACATGATCAGGGTGTTCACTCACTCGCTCAACATCTGCTTCCATGCTAAACGTAACTTCATCGTTAAACGACTTGTAATTCTTTATAGTTATTTCTTTTAACATGCTTTCTCTCCTGTGAGATTTTTTCTCACAAATAAAGTATATACATAAATATCGATTTTATCAATATTTTTTGAAAAAAATTCAATTTTTTAATATTTTACATTTATAAAAAATATTTTTATAACGTAGATTTCTAAGCTAACCCTATTGACGGAAGAGTTAAATAAGCGCATAATAATAGTAATAAACTGTGATTTTAAAAATTCCATTATTCACACTTTATTTGTATTCCACAAGATTATTAACGAAGGGAGAAATGATAGAAATACATGAAAACTACTTTTTTAATTGGCAATGGATTTGATTTGAATCTAGGTTTTCGCACGAAATACAGCGACTTCTTCGATGCTTATTTATCAAAAAACATGGAACACCCAACACCTGGTATCGAAAGATTTCGGAAAGGATTAATTGGCAGTCCTGCCTATTGGTCGGATCTAGAACTTGCATTAGGGCGCTTTTCAGAAAACTTTGATGACGAAACAGAGTATATTGAAGTTCTTGAGCACATTCAAGATGAATTGTCTTTATATTTTAAAAATTTGGACTTAAAAATCATTATTGATAATGATGAACG
>URTQ01000002.1 GCA_900550855.1 uncultured Eubacteriales bacterium | reverse complement strand
TTTTTATATTTTTTTGAATTTTATGAATAAATTTATAATTATTCGGTATATTTATACATTTTCGACAGAATATACGCATAATCGCGTGCAAAATACCGTTTGACCCGCTTTTTTATTTGGTTTACTATATCCTTATTCTAACAAGCATAATATACGCGCGCATATGAACGACATACTTTTGATAAACACGAACAACGCCCTTAAAACCGACTTTTTCGAGAAAGCGAAAAAATGTATTTCCGCATACGAAAACGAGTACGTCAAATTCGATTTCAAAACGGTAAATTTGTCCGACGAAAACTTAATCGCAAAGGCAAAAACGGCAAACGCAATATTGTTTTTCGCAAGCGACAAGCAAGAAGAACTTGCGGTAGATTCCATACGCAAGCAACTCGGCTTATATGCGCAAATCACAGCTTTTTCCCGTCGAAACGGCAACGTAAACTGCGACTTTTGCATTGTACAAGACAAAAACGGCGGAATATACGAGGGCGAAAAAGGCTTTTCCGACAACGCCGCTTTCGGTCGCGAAGCGTACGACATCGAGAGGTACAGCGAACTTGAAATCGAGCGCACCGCACGCGTTGCGTACGAACTTGCAAACGACTCTCGCCGCACGCTCACGCTCGCCGACAAAGCGGACAAACTCACCACGTCGAAACTGTGGCGCAAAATCGTCGCCGACGTCAACGAGGACTATCCTTTCGTGTCGGTGAATATGCAAGACGTTGCGGCAACCGTAGACGCAATAATCGCAAATCCGACTTCTCTCGACACCGTCGTCACAACCGCCCTTTTCGGCGATATACTCACACAAACCGCAAAGAGTTGCTTGGGCGAAATGCCCTCGATCTCATGCGTTTGCGACACCCCTCTTGCGATGTACGGATTCGTGCAAACGTCCGCTCGCGAAATCCCTTCCGTCGAATCCTTAATCCGCTTTATGCTCAAAAACTCATTCGGAATCGAGTGAAAACCAATTAAAACCAAACAAAAAATCGAGCGCAGTGCTCGATTTTTTTATTAGTTTTTGTTTAGTCCGTAATCTCTTGTCATCAAAACTTCTTTCCAGTACGACTCTCTCGCTATGACGTAATCGTTGCCGAGGTTCAAATTGCACACTTCTAAAATCGAATATTTGAAATTGTTTTTGTAATCTTCGCCGTGCTGTTCGAGAATGTTTTTCAGTTCGGCATTTCCGCCGTGTCCCGTTTTTGCATACGCTTGCCAGCGTTGCCAAATGCACTCGTCGCCGTATGCGCTTCCGACATATTGCTTTCCGTTTTTGGTATCGACGATTATGTACACGCCTTTCACGTTTGAAAGAGCGGGTTTCCAAGACGGCAAGTTGTTGTCAACGATATATTTTAAGGTTGAATACGGAATATTGATTTTGTCGAAACCGTCAAAATCGTTTATTGTCGCACGCTTTTCGTTTATAAACGCAATTTGTATATCACTTAACGCTGCGCCGTTTTTCGGCTTTAATGTCATTGACGGATAGGACGCGCGAAATTCTTTCTTGTACTCAAAAAAACACTTGCCTATCATATCGCTTTGGACGTCGGTTTTTTCCAAGTTATACTTCCAATGTCGCTTGTCTTTATGTTCTATTTCGCGCGGTTCGCCGTTGACTTTGAATACGCCTGCAAACATCCAAACGTCTTTCTTGTAATAGACGAGAGAAACGACATAATCCAAATTGAAATTCTTGTTGGTTTGTATGCTTTGCCACTCGTCGAAACCACCCGTCAAAAAGATTTGATAGGGTTCGTCTTTATCTTTTGTTCCGATAGCAAAATGGATTTTGTACTTTGCCAAATCGCAATCTTCGATATTCAAGAAGTCTACAAGTTTTATCATAGAGTTAGATTCCCTATTTTTATTTTGTTGTAAGATGTGATAATCCACTTCACTCTATTAAAACCGTGATATTTGGATGAAGAACAAGGAAGGCGCGATTTTTGAGCAACGAGCGTACTGATGCGTACGTGACTTGCGAAAAAATCGCGGCTGACGACGTTATTCGCCAAATAGCACGGTTTTAAGGAATTGACCGGTGTATGAACGAGCCACAAGTGCAACCTCTTCCGGTGTTCCTTGCGCAACTATCGTGCCGCCGCGATCGCCGCCGTCCGGTCCTAGATCGATGATGTTGTCGGCAACTTTGACGACGTCGAGATTATGTTCGATGACGACGACGGTGTTGCCTTGCTCGACAAGGCGGTCGAGAATGGTGATGAGTTTGGCAACGTCGTGGGTGTGAAGTCCGGTCGTTGGTTCGTCGAGTATATAGACGGTTTTGCCGGTGGAACGGCGAGAGAGTTCGGTGGCGAGTTTGACGCGTTGCGCTTCGCCGCCGCTCAAAGTGGTTGAGGACTGACCGAGTTTGACGTAGCCGAGACCGACGTCGTTGAGGGTTTTGATTTTGTTTTTGATTTTGGGTATGTTAGCAAAAAATTCGGTGGCTTCCTCGATGGTCATATCGAGCACGTCGCTGATATTTTTGCCTTTGTAGCGCACTTCGAGGGTTTCGCGATTGTATCTTGCGCCCTTGCAGACTTCGCAGGGAACGTACACGTCGGGAAGGAAGTGCATTTCGATTTTGATTATGCCGTCGCCGCCGCAATGCTCGCATCTGCCGCCGTTGACGTTGAAGGAAAATCTGCCTGCGGTGTAGCCTCTCGCTTTGGAATCGGGAAGGGTTGCGAACAGTTCCCTAATGTCGCCGAAAACGCCCGTGTACGTTGCGGGGTTAGAACGCGGCGTTTTGCCTATCGGGCTTTGGTCTATGCAAATGACCTTGTCCACGTTTTCGATGCCCTCGATACTGTCGTAGTTGCCTTGTTTGACGTTCGAGCGCATAAGCGCGTTTGAAAGCGCGGGATAAAGCACTTCGTTGACGAGCGAGGATTTGCCGCTGCCCGACACGCCCGTAACGCAGTTGAACACGCCGAGCGGAATCTCGACGTTTACGTTTTTGAGGTTGTTTTGTCTTGCGCCCTTGATGACGATAGACTTTCCGTTTGACGAGCGTCTTGCAATGGGAACGGGTATCGAGAGTTCACCGCTCAGATACTTGCCCGTTATGCTGTCCTTGCTCTTTATGACGTCCTCGACGCTTCCGCACGCAACGACGTTGCCGCCGTGTACGCCTGCCCCCGGACCTATATCGACGATATAATCCGCACTGCGTATGGTTTCCTCGTCGTGTTCGACGACGATGAGCGTGTTGCCTATATCGCGCAAATTTTTGAGTGATTGCAAGAGGCGTTGATTATCCTTTTGGTGCAAGCCTATGCTCGGCTCGTCGAGAATGTACAAAACGCCCGTAAGTCCGCTTCCGATTTGGGTTGCAAGACGAATACGTTGCGACTCGCCGCCGCTCAAAGTGGTTGCCGAACGCGAAAGAGTGAGGTAATCCAGTCCTACGTTAATCAAAAAGTCGAGCCTTGCGCAAATCTCTTTGACGATTCTGTCCGCAATGAGATGTTGCGTGTTCGTGAGCGTAAGAGATTGCATAAAGTCTTTGAGTTTCGATATGGACATCTCGGTGAGTTCGTATATATTCTTTCCCGCAATCGTAACGGCGAGGGCTTCGGGTTTGAGCCTCTTTCCGCCGCATTTCGAGCAAGGCACTTCTTTCATATACTTGGAAATCTCGTTCTTTATGAGTTCGCTGTCCGTTTCGTTGAATCGGCGCATAAGGTTTCTTGCCACGCCCTCGTAACTCGCCTTGTAGAAACCGCTGAACGTGCGCGAGTTGTATTCCATAGGAATACGGTCGCCGTCGTTGCCGTAAAAGATGATGTCGAGGATGTTTTGCGGCAAGTCTTTAAGCGGCGTATCGAGAGAAAATCCGTACGCTTGCGAAAGTGCCTTGAACTGCATTTGCGACATATGCCCCGCGTCCCAGCCGCTCACTTTTATCGCGCCGTCTTTGAGGGATTTGTTCCAGTCGGTGACAAGCAGATTTACGTCGATTTCGTTGCGGAATCCGAGTCCGCCGCATTCGGGGCACGCGCCGTAAGGATTGTTGAACGAGAACAATCTCGGCGTGAGTTCCTCGAAACTCAAATCGCAATCGGGGCAAGCGTACTTTGTGGAATACAGCACTTCTTCGCCGTCAAAGTCGGCAATCACAAGTCCTTCGGACAATTTTATCGCGTTTTCGATTGCGTCGGATATGCGGCGTTGCGAACCGTCCTTAACCACGATTCTGTCGATAACCACGCTTATGTTATGTTTGACGTTTTTGTCGAGTTTTATTTCCTCGTCGAGCGTGTAGTTCACCCCGTCCACTCTCACGCGGACGTAACCTGCGCGCTTGAATTGTTCGAGTTCCTTGCGGTACTCGCCCTTTCTTCCTCTCACGACGGGCGCGAGAAGTTGAAGTTTTGCGCCCTCTCTTTCCATAATCTTGTCGCAGATTTGGTCAACCGTCTGACGTTCGATTTCACGTCCGCACTTTGGGCAATGCGGCGTGCCGATTCTTGCGAACAGCAAGCGGAAATAGTCGTATATTTCCGTCACCGTACCCACGGTCGAGCGAGGGTTGTGCGAGGTCGTTTTTTGGTCGATTGAAACGGCGGGGGAAAGACCTTCGATGTAGTCCACGTCGGGTTTTTGCATTTGTCCGAGGAACATACGCGCGTAACTGGAAAGGCTTTCGACGTAACGTCTTTGTCCTTCCGCGAAGATAGTGTCGAACGCAAGCGACGATTTGCCGCTTCCGCTCAATCCCGTAAACACGACGAGTTTGTCGCGCGGTATTTCGAGGTCGATGTTTTTGAGGTTGTTTTCCCTCGCGCCTTTGATGTAAATTTTGTCGATACCCATAGTTTTATTCTCTAAATATGCCTTGCGCAAAAAGCCCGTTTTATATGCTTTTTATGCGCCTTTTTATCGTTGTTATTTTGTCCTTGTCTGTCTTGTTATTCTGCCCGTATTTGCCTTTTCAACTCAATTTTTTGATTTGTTTTTTGAGGTCGTTGAGTTCGTCGCGAATGAGAATCGCCTTTTCGAAATCCAGTCTTTCGGCGGCGACTTGCATAAGACCTTTGAGGCGTTCGACTTCCTTAATCATATCTTTAACGCTCAATTTTTCGTTGTTAACTGCCTTTTTGGTGATTTCAAGCGAATTTTTGATTGCGCTTACTACCGTCTTCGGCACTATGCCGTGCGCCTTGTTGTACTCGTCCTGAATCTTTCTGCGGCGCATAGTTTCGTCGTACGCCTTTTGCATACTCTGCGTCATAGTGTCGGCGTACATAATCACTTTGCCCTTGTCGTTTCTCGCCGCTCTGCCTATGGTCTGAATGAGCGCGCTCTCGCTTCTCAAAAAGCCTTCCTTGTCAGCGTCGAGTATGGCGACGAGTTGCACTTCGGGAAGGTCGAGACCTTCACGCAAAAGGTTGATACCGACCAGCACGTCGAACTCGCCCTCACGCAGTCCTTTCACGATGTCGATACGTTCGAGCGTGTCGATGTCCGAGTGCATATAGCGCACCTTGATTCCCACTTCTTTGAGATAATCGGTGAGGTTTTCCGCCATCTTTTTGGTGAGGGTCGTGACAAGCACTCTGCCCTTGTTTTTGACGACGGCGTTTATCTCGCCTATGAGGTCGTCGATTTGTCCGTCGATAGGCTTGATTTCGATTTCGGGGTCTAAAAGTCCCGTCGGTCTTATAATCTGCTCGGCAACGAGGTCGGCTCTGTCGAGTTCGTACTGCGCGGGCGTTGCGGACATGCACACGAGTTGGCGTATGCGCGCGTCAAATTCCTCGAAGCGAAGGGGTCTGTTGTCGTACGCCGACGGAAGTCGGAAGCCGTACTCGACGAGGTTGTCCTTTCTCGCTCTGTCGCCGTTGTACATAGCGCGAATTTGCGGAATGGTCATATGGCTTTCGTCGATAAACGTGATGAAATCCTTGCCGAAAAAGTCGAGAAGCGTGTACGGCGCTTGACCCGGTTGTCTGCCGTCGAAGTAGCGCGAATAGTTTTCGATTCCGCTGCAATATCCGACCTCTCGAATCATCTCGACGTCGTAGTTTACTCTCTCGTCTATGCGTTGCGCCTCTATGAGTTTGCCCCTTTCCTCGAAATATTTTACGCGCTCGGCTTTGTCGAGCATAATGCGGCGCAAAATCGCCTCTTTATCGCCGCTTATGACGTACTGCGTCGCAGGGAAAATCAAGGTATGTTTGAGTTCGTTAAGCACTTTTGACGTCGTGCCGTCAATCTCGCAAATGCGCTCGACGGTGTCGCCGAACATCTCGATTCTGACCGCCACTTCCGAACTCGTGGACGGGAAAATATCCACCGTATCGCCGCGCATACGGAACGTCGAACGCACGAAATCCAAATCCGCTCTCTTGTACTGAATGTCAACGAGGCGGCGAGCAAGTTCGTCGCGGTCGATTTCATCGCCCTCGCGCAAGGATATCGAGTTTTCAAAATAGTCGGTCGGCGCACCCAAGCCGTAAATGCAGGATACGCTCGCAACGACGATGGTGTCTTCTCTCTCGCAAAGCGAAGCGGTGGCAGAGTTGCGCAATTTGTCGATTTCCTCGTTGACTTGCAAGTCTTTTTCGATATATGTGTCGGTGCGAGGAATGTACGCTTCGGGCTGATAATAGTCGTAATATGAAACGAAAAATTCGACTCTGTTTTTCGGGAAAAATTCGCGAAGTTCGTTGCAAAGTTGCGCCGCAAGAGTCTTGTTGTGCGCAATGACGAGCGTCGGTTTTTGCATACGCTCGATAATGTTCGCCATAGTAAAAGTTTTGCCCGAGCCCGTAACGCCCAGCAAAACTTCGGTGTTGAATCCGTCTTTTAGACCCTCAACGATTTTGTTTATTGCCTCGGGTTGATCGCCCGTAGGTTTGTATTTACTGACCAGTTCAAATTTCATTGTCCGAGTAAAAACGCCACCAACTGCCTTATGCCCACGCCTATGAGCGCGGTCACGACGCTAAGTCCGAGCGTCAAAAGTATTTTGAACACGAGATTGCTCTTGAACGCGCGCTCGACCCTTGCGAATTGAAGTCCTTTCTTTTGCATATTGATGCAATACACCAACTCGCCTTTCTTGTCCGAACGGGTTATATCGAAATAATCGTCGATTTCGAGATTGCGCAAAGTGGTGTCGAGTTCGTCTTCTTCAAAAGGCAAGTCAAGCGGAAGTTTTTCGAAAATCTCGATGGGCGTGAGAAGACAAGAGCCGTTTTGCTTGTCCGCCTCTTGATAGATGACTCTCATCACCGCTTTTTCTTTTTTTGTCAAGACGTGCTGTCTGTCAACCTGCACTTGCATTTTTTGCCTCTATTGTACGGTGCACGGCATTTTTATTTAAAATTCGTGCGCTAAACTTTGTGATTATTGTGTTATTACAAGAATTTTATGAGCAGAACTGTTATAACTGCAACTATTGCGCTGCCCACAAGGCTTCCGAGAAGGGACATCAAAAACAATACGCCTTTGCCGACCGTTTTTTCGGATTTTGCCTTGATTTGTTTGTTTTGATAAAGAGTGCGCTCTTGCGGTTTTTCTTCCTCTACGGCAGGCGCTTGCGCGGCGGGTTTCGGGGCTTCTTCGAGCCTCTTTACTACACTGAGGCAGTACTCGTCGGGCGTAAAGTATTTCACGAGTATGTACTCTCTGTCTTTGAGTTCTCTAATGATTGCCGACAACTGTATTTTGGAAAGGGGTATCGCTTTGGGGATTCTTTCCAGAATTTCGTCCGCTTCGATGATTTTGTACACTTCTTCCTCGCCGGCGATTTGGCGAATGAGGTCGTACACTGTTTGACATTCGAGTGAGAGCATAATCAATCTCCTTATTCTTCCTAAAATATTAACATAATATAATAAATATAGCAATGTTTTTTTCAAATCGTCGAACATTAACCCTGCGCAAACGGCTCATAAAAACGCAAAAAAACCACAATAAAAACATAAAGGCAAGCGCTTTGCTTGCCTCTGTTTTTATAATCGATTCGTTTTCTGTTATTTTTCAGTCGTTGCGGTTTTGTTGGATTTGCAAGGACAACAGCGCGAGCGAGGACGCAAGGTCTTCGTTTTTGAGCGCGATGTTCGAGGGAATGTTGAGGTGTACCGAAGCAAAGTTCCATATTGCCTTTATGCCTGCGCTCACCATTCTGTCGGCAACTTCTTGCGCCGCGTAGGACGGCACGGTTATGATACCGATTTGGATGTTGAATCTTTCGACGATTTCTTTGAGTTTTGCAACGTCGTACACGGGTTTGCCGTTGATTTTGGTGTTTACGATTCTGTCGTTGTTGTCAAACGCCGCAACGATGTTCAAGCCGTAGTTTTCAAAACCGCCGTAACCCAAAAACGCTTTGCCGAGTCCGCCCACGCCCACCAAAATCGCGTCGTGAGTGTTGTTGTAGCCGAGGAAACTTTCAAGGTCGGCAATAATTTCTTTTGTGACGTAACCCATTTTGGGTTTGCCCGCGACCGACGATACGAGCGCGATGTCCTTTCTCACCTGCACGGGATTGAGGTTGAGTCCGTTTGCAATCGTGGTGCTGGAAACGGTTGCGACGTTGAGTTTGTCGAGTTGATACAAATATTTAAGGTAAGACGGCAGTCTGTTGAGAGTCGCCTTAGAGATTTCCTTGTTGTCTTTTGTCATTTAGCGCACCTCTTTGGCTTTTATCGATAAAAATATACTTCTTATTATATCGAATTGTCAAGAATATATCGATATTTCGCCGTCTATCGATAATTTTTAATGCAAAACGGACAAAAAAATATGCAATCGATAATTTTCGATTGCATACTCGTGATTTTGCGTTTTCGACTACTCTGCCTTGTCGTCGTTTGCGCCGTTTCCCTCTTTATCGCTTGATAAATCGATATTTTTCGGCTCGTTTTCGTTTCGGTCGTTTCCGTCGAATACGCCGTCGTTTTTCGCATTACTGTTCGCGCGAGAATCCGTTTTATTTCCGTTCCTGCGGGCGCGTTTCGACTTGCTTCTCTGCTCGCCATACTTCGCGTTCTTTTCCTTTTTCTTTATGACGACAATCACTATGACGAGTCCGACGATTATTATGCAAAGCGGTTCGAGCACGGAAAGCAGAATTATATTTATTATCGCGACTTTTATGCCGTTCGAAGTTCTGCTCGGGTACTGACTCTTACAGAGCGAAAATTGAAGTTCGTTGCTCGGAAGCGTATCGCTGTGCCAAGCGTAGCCGCCCTCGATTTGTTCGAAGTCCTCGGAAGCGTCGGTGAGATAGTAATTCGTATTTATCGTAACGTTGAGATTCGCAAAACTTTTCCAAGTGTAAGCGGGCGACACGAGATAATTGAAGACGTAAACGGATGGCGAATACATATCGTTTATGTCGGGATAAAGGGGTGCGACGACCTCGTTTACGAGAGTTTCCTGTGGTGCGAACGTCATATCGTATTCGAACCAGCAATACAAGTTTTTGTAGACGTTGAAACTATATCCTTGCGCGACTTTGGGATAGATTTCCTGAATGCTTGCGTAGACTGCGTTGTACCAGTCGATTTTGCTCACGCCGTAATCTTCGTCGTAATATTGATAGGCAAGGTCGCTGAACGCAAGTTCTTGCTTGCTCAAAAGTTTGAAAGAGCCGTTGACTCTGTTCGTTCTCTCGTAGTCCGAGAAAAATTCCGCTCTTGCGGCGAAGTCGATTTCCTCGCCTATCGAATAGAAAATATACTCGTTTTTATTCACCCAAAATCCTATGCTTTCCGCGCCGTCGAGGTTTTGCCAGTAAGACGTGTACACGTTTTCGCAAACGATTTTGCGCGCGTCGATTCCGCCGAAGTACATCTTGCAGAACGAGTCGCCCGCCGTGCAGGCGTAAACGTATTTGTACACGACGGTATCGGGTTTGTAGAACTCATCGGTGATAATCTCGTCTTTGAGGTATTCCAAATCGTCCTCGACCGAAAACGTACTGCCCTGAACTTTGTAGGAATAGCGAAGATTGCTCGTTACGGTTTCGTCGTTGACTTTGACGCCGTATTTTGAAAAATCGTCGTTATTCTGATAGTTGATGTCGCTCAAAAAATCGATAGGAAAAACGACGTTCGTTTTTGCCTCGGTATCGCTCGTATTTTTGAAAGTATACTTTGCGCTGACCGCCCCTATTTGAAGTCCGTTGAGGTAATGCTCGTCAAATTGAATATCGAAGGTCAAATCCTCTTTTTCGACGACGACGGGGCTGTCTTTCGTGGTGAGGATAACGCCCGACGAGTCGCGCCCTTCATAGTAGCGAAGTGCGGAATTTGCCTCGCAAACGGAAGTCGGCAAGAGCGCAAAGCAGCAAAACACGGCGACAAAAATCACCGCCGAAACAAGCGTTGCAATCGTTGCGTTTTTGAAAATCGAACTTACTTGTTTTTTCATATTCGTGCATTTAACCCCCGTTTTTAGATTTGTAAACGTCGTCTTTTGCGATTTTCCGCAATTTCGGCGTTTTTATTCTTGTCTACGATTATTGCTTAACCGTTATGTCTTTCACTTGAAAGTTTATCGCCTTTTTGAGTTCGGAAAGAGTGGTTTCGATTTGAAAGCCTATGCGACCGCCCGAAAAGAAAATTCTGTCGACGTTTTGTGCGCTTTCGTCGAACGTGGTCTTAAAAAACTTTTTCATACCCACGGGCGAACAGCCGCCGTGAACGTAACCCGTAAGCGAAAGCAAGTCTTTCGATTTGACCATTTCCACGCTCTTTTCGTTTACGCACGCCGCCGCCTTTTTCAAGTCGAGTTCGCTTGCGACCGGCACGACGAAAACGTAGTGTTCGAGGCTTTTGCCGACGGTCACGAGAGTTTTGAAAACAAGGCTTTCGTCAACGCCCAAAAGGGTCGCCGCTTCCATGCCGCTCACCGCTTCGGTTATGCCGAGCGTATGCTCTTTGTAGGCGACTTTCTTTTGGTCGAGTATGCGCATAGCGTTGGTTTTTTCAAGTTTCTCTTTTGCCATATTGCTTATTCTTCCTCGCCGAGTTGCTCGTCAACTTTGAGCATTATTGCACATTCGATGCGCTTTTTGAAAAGGTCGCAACCGTACTTGTAAATGCCGTTCACGTCGCCCGTCGCGTTGTACGCGTTCGCCGCGCAACCGCCCGAGCAATACAGCCTTGCCCAACAATCGTCGCACTCTTTTCTCGAATACGCGTTGCACTTTTTGAACTTGGACTGAATGTCCGTATTCGTTACGCCCTTCCATATGTCGCCCATAAGATACTCTTTGTTGCCGACGAACTGATGGCAAGGATAGAGTTCGCCAGTAGGCGTGACGGCGAGATATTCCGTGCCGCTTCCGCAACCCGATATACGCTTGTATATGCACGGACCGCCTTCGAGGTTGAGCATATAGTGATAGAACGTGAAGGGCTTGCCCTGCTTTCTTCTTTCAATCATCATATCGGCAAGTTTCTCGTACTCTTTGAAGATAATCTTTTTGTCGTCCTCGTCGAGCGCGTACTTGTCGGTGGGCGGACATACGACGGGTTCCATACTCAACTCGTCGAAGCCGAGGTCGAGCATAGTTTGAATATCCTTCGTAAAGTCGGGATTTCTGTGCGTAAACGTGCCGCGCATATAGTAGTTTTTTCCGCCTCTCGCTTTGACGAACTTCTGGAATTTCGGAACGATTATATCGTAACTTCCCACGCCGCCTACGGTGTGTCTGAAATGGTCGTTTATCTCTTTTCTTCCGTCGAGGGACAAAACGACGTTGTCCATTTCCTTGTTGGCAAATTCGATTACGTCGTCGTCGACGAGCATACCGTTGGTCGTGAGCGTAAAACGGAAGTTTTTGCCGTGCTCTTTCTCTATCGAGCGAGCGTACGCAACGAGGTCTTTGACCACTTGCCAGTTCATAAGCGGTTCGCCGCCGAAGAAGTCCACTTCGAGATTGCGACGCGTTCCGCTGTTTTCAACGAGAAAATCGAGGGCGCGTTTGCCCACTTCGTAGGACATAAGCGCGCGCTCGCCGTGATATTTGCCTTGTGAGGCAAAGCAGTATTCGCAGTTGAGGTTGCAAGTGTGCGCAACGTGCAAGCACATCGCTTTGAGCACCGTATTGCGTTTTGCAAGAACGTCGACGTCGGGTTTGAACGTATCTTCCGAAAAGAGTTTGCCCTGCGCCTTCAATTCCTCTACGTCGTCAATGCACTCGATTACGTCCTGCTCGCAAATGCCTTGATTTTCGTATTTTGCAACAATATCTTTGACGATTTGTTCTTTGCTTTTGCCCTCGTACGAGTTTATGACGTCGTATGCGACATCGTCCACGCTATGCACGCTTCCGCTTGCAGTGTCAAGCACGATATTGTATCCGTTAAGTTTGAAAGAATGAATCATTTGTATTATCTCTCGCGTTGCTTTCGATATAAAATCGAGAGGTCGCAACGCTTACGTTTTTACACAAAAAACGCATAGGACAGCCTATGCGATCTTTGCGAATAAGTTGTGATTTTGCCAAAAATTACTTTGCAGCCTTTTCGCACTTTTGGTTTGCAACGCCGCAGGAAGTTTTGCAAGCAGATTGGCAAGAGGTTTGGCATTCGCCGCAACCGCCGTTCTTTTTGCTCTCGTTGAGATCGCGCGTTTTCAAAGTTGTGATTCTTTTCATTGTTTACGACTCCTTCTATTGATATATAGTATTATATTGTTTTGTATTGTTTTTGTCAAGAACTTAACAAAAAGCGTGTGTTATTCAAGACTTCTCGACATAAAGGTATGTCGGAAACTCTCGTTTCTCGCTCGATACATTTACGCCGCTCTCGTACATCAAAGTGAGATTCTTTATGTCTTCCTGACACACTTCTTCGCCTTTGACGATGACGGGCGAGCCGGGCGGATACGCCCATACGTTTTCAAGGCTCACTCTACCCGCCGATTTGTCGAAATCGACGTATTCGCCGCTTAAAGTGCGCGTTTGATACGGTTCAAATGCCTTTTGCGGCAGTGACGGCAAAACCGTAGTCGTCAAACCGTTGCGAGCCGCAAGCGTATCGTCGATTGCAAACAACGCGCTTTCGAGGGCGGAAAAGTTCTCTTTGTTGTCCCCTGCGCCGCTCATTGCGATTGCGTAGTTTACGCTTGCCATTTCAAGTTCTATGTCGTATGCGTTTCGCAAAACCTTTTTGAGTTCCACGCCGCTTATTGCGCCGCCCGTGCATAGCACGACGAATTTCGATTTGTCGTAGGCAAAGACTCGCGAATCTTTTTTCGGTTGGAAAATCGAAAGTTTGTTTAGTCTTTCAAGCGACTTTTTGCACTCGTCGATGTTCTTGTTCCACTCGGACAACAATTTTGCGCCGTCGTTTTTGAGCATTCTCACGCAACCGTCTATGGACGCCATAAGAACGTACGATGGCGAACTCGATTGGAATATCGCAAGATTGCGGTCGAGTTCGGTTGTGTCAACCCTATCCGAGCAAACGCACAAAAGCGCGGTTTGCGTAAGCGACGGCAACGTCTTGTGCAAACTGTTCACAACTATATCCGCGCCGAGACTTCTCGCGCTTTCGCCGAACTTTTTGCAAAGTCCCGTATGTGCGCCGTGCGCCTCGTCGACGAACAGAATCGCGCCGTTTTTGCGGCATATATCGGCAATTGATTTTACGTCGCTTACGATTCCCTCGTATGTGGGCGACGTTATCACTACGAGTTTTATGTCGGGATTTTGCTCGAACGCTTTTTTCACGTCGCACGGAAAAACCGAGCCGTAAAAGCCGTATTCCTCGAAATAAGACGGCATAACGTAGACGGGAATCAAGCCGAACACTTCCACCGCGTTGTACACGGACTTGTGACAGTTGCGAGCAATCAAAACCTTGTCGCCTGCGTTGCACACCGTGCGAATCGCAGCCAGAACGCCGCCCGTGCTTCCGTTCACCAAAAACCGTGCGTGTTTTGCACCGAACACCTCGGCGGCAAGTTTTTCGGACTGCAATATGATTCCGTTTGCGTCGTTTAAGTTGTCGAAGCCCTCTATCTCTGTTATGTCGATTTTTTGCGCGCCGTTTAGAAAATCGAAATCCGCGCGCTTATGCCCCGGCATATGAAAAGGCACGATTTTGTTTTTGTCGTGCTCGCAAAGCAACTCGGTAAGGCTTGACTCGTCGTGCTTTTTCGTATCGGAAGCGCAAAACTCTTTGCGAAAACCCGAAAATATGCCTCTTTTTTCCGTCTTTTTGTCTTTCATAATTCGATTATATCATTATAGATAAAAAATTGCTATGGAAATTATTTTATATGTATGATATAATGTGTGCGTTTGAAAGCGCAAACGCTTCGGCAACTCTGACAAAAACGGCGCAACGAGGTCGGTATGAAACGAAAACTTGCAATTATATCCGCAATATTGATCGTCGCATTGACGGCGTGCTGTCTTTTTGCGTGCAACGATAATGACGATTCGCCTGCGAAAGTCGATTATCAATCGGACAATTCGTTTTTTGTCAAGACCACCGAATCGGAAACCGCCCTCACTTTCGAACCTATTCTCGACCCCGTGTACAGCGAAAGCGGAATGACCTACAAGCAAGTCGATTATCGCTTCGGCGTAATCTTTTACGTCGGCACGGCAATCGAGCCCAAATATTACGAATATCTCGGCAACGCGCTTGCAAAGCAAGGCTATCTCGTCGTTATGCCCAAAGTTACGTTCAATATGACATACGCCTACTACAAGGCACAAGAAGAAGCGTTTTCGGCATATCCGAACGTAAAATTCTTCGTCGCGGGACACTCGCAAGGCGGTGGCGCGGCATTGCGCAGAGCAAGCGAGAACGCCGATACCGTCGCAGGCGCGATATTGCTTTCGCCGCTTTGTTATAGACACAAACTTCTCGATGCCGACGGCAATCCCGTCAAAGACGAGGAAAGCGGCGTTGACAAATATATAATCGACAATCTCAAAGACGTTGACGTCGCAACATTGCTCGTCGAAGCGGAACAAGACCGCGTTTTGTCCGACGAAATGAAAGCAGACGCAAAAACGAGGCTTAAAGATGGTTACGTCCACAAAGTTATATCCCCTGCCGCACATATGAGTTTCAGCACTATGGACAACGACGAAATTCTCAAATCTTTCAACAACGACGGCGACGGCATAATCGAAGCGCAAAAGAAATCCCAACGCACTCAAACCGTCGAATATATCCTCGATTTCGTGAAAGGATTATCTAAATAAAACGTTGAAAAATCAGTATAAAAAAGTATAAAAAAGACGCAAAATTGCGTCTTTTTTTATTGTACGTCGCTCGTTTTGTATCGGGTGAAGACTATGTGTTTCGGGTGGGGGCACCGCCCCGCCGCAATTATTAATTATTCATTCTTAATTTTACGGTCAACGGTTGACTCTCACGACGTCGATTCCCGTATCTCGCACATATACCTCGTTGAGCAGAGAGTTCGGAACGCCGTCGATTTCGCTTTCGCTTCTTTGCAAGTTGGCAAGTTGCGCGACGTAGGACATAACCGCAACCAACATCATATTCGGGAACGGAATCATCGTGCCGGTGTCTATCATCGAATAACCCTCGAAACCGAGCCACGCGACGAACACGAAAAAGGCGAATTTGCAATTCTTCTTCATACCCTTGAACACGATTCCGAAGCGCACGATATAGTAGTAAACGTAAGCGGCGATACCGACTATGCCCATACAGCCGAGCACTTGGAAAAGCGTCGAGTGAAACCAGTACTGGCTCATATTTTCCGAATGGAACTGACCGTCGCGAGTGCCGATAAAGCCCATACCCGCGCCGAAAATCGGGTGCGCAACAAACTGTTCCCACGCCTCTTTGTAAAGGTCGAATCTGCCCGACGTTACGTCGCCGTTTCCGCCCGATTCGATTCTGTCCACGAGGCTAGAAACAATGCCTTTGACAAGGTCGAGTTTGACAAGGCAAATCACAAGCGCGGCAAGGATTGCAACGCCCCATATAGTTGCTTGCGTTTTGCGGTTGGGCGCTTTTAGAATCGAGAAAATCACGCCTACGACCGCCGCAATCGCGCCGAACAGTATGCCGCCTCTCGACAAGGTCATAACGAGGCAGGCGTATTGAAACAATGCCATAACGATATACGCCCAACCTTTTCTCGTCCTTGTGGACAGATACGTCGCCATAGGCGCGGAAAAGAGCAGGAACGTTGCGATGTTGTTGCGGTTGCCCCACCCTAAATCCCAGTACCATTTCGACCAGTCTTGCGAACTGATGTCGAGGCGGGATATATGCACTATCATTTCGATGCACACGGCAAAGCCTATCCACATAACGACCTTTGCAAAGTACTTTGCATAGTCTCTGTTTTCGTCGATTTTTATGAAGTTTGCAAAGAGCAGATACACGGCAAGCACGCCTATGCCGAGCGCAATGACGTTGGGAAGCGCAGTGAGATAATTCTTTGCCGCGATAGTTCCCACGCCGCCGAGCAAGAGCGCGGCGCTGACCGCGATTTGCGGAAAGAACATCTTTCCGAGCACGAAACGCTGTTTATCTTTGACTTTTGCGACGGTGTTTCTGACCACGAAAACCAAAATTGCGACTACAAGCGGAATGAGCGTCGGCCAGAGAAAAACGAATCTGCTTATGTCAACGACGCTTTCGCCCTCGACTTTGAAAATCATAAGCATTGCGCCGAAAGCGTTGACCGAAAGCGGCAAAAGGTCGTCCGAGAACACCAAAACGGCGCACGACACGAGAATTAGCGTGACAAAACCGAAAGTTGCGTTTTGCCAAATCCACGCCGCCACCACTATTGCCAGAACGAGCACAATATACAAATCGGTATACGCAAACTTGCGTATGCCCTCTTGCGCAAAGGAAAATGCGCGTTTAAGTTTTTTGGAATCTTCTCTCATCAAATATTTGTGCGCAAAGAGCGAATTGCGACTCTTTTTCGCATAGCCAAAAGGCTTTTCCTTTCATTTTTTAGCAAAATGCCACAGTTTTGCGGATTTCGCTTATTTTGGCAATTAATACTGCCAAAATGCAACGACAGCGAACGACATTTGCCGTTCGCCGCCCCACTCGTTAATCGAGATTTATGACGATTTTGCTGTATTGATATGGGTATTTCACGCAGTTTTCTACGACTTGCGGCACTTCCTCGAAGTTTGCCGCCGCGCTGATAATTCCGTCCGTTTTTACGACCTTGTTCGCAAGCAGGTTGATTGCCGACGACATACAGCCGTCGCCGTTGCATATACCCTTGATTTTGAGTTGTTTTTTGAGAATGGGATATGCGTCGATTGCGTGTTTAGCGCGCGTTGCGTAACCTGCGATAACGACGTCGCCTTCGTTTTTGACAAGACGAATCGCCGAATTGATGTCAACGCTTTCGCCTGCGAAAATCGCCGCTTCGCTCATTCTGCCGCCCGTGATTTCTTCCACTCTGCGTTCGAGATTGTCGTAGGTGGGATTGAGCGTGTAGCATACGCCCCATTTTTGAGCAAGGGCGAGTTTTTCGGAATCGAGGTCGATGAGAATGGGCACGAACTGATAATAACTTGCGATTTGCGAAATTATGAGTCCGAGCGTACTTGCGCCCAAAACCACGATATAGTCGCCTTTTTCGAGGTCGAGAGCCTCAAAAACGTTGTCGCCCATTGCGATATACTCGGCAAAGAGCGCTTCTTCGTCGCTTACGCCGTCGGGAAGCGCGAACACGTTTTCGTAAGGAACGCAAACGAAATCGCGAAGCAAACCGTCAACGTCAACGCCCATAGTTTTGACCACTTCAACGCCGTGTTGTTGGTCTTTGACATAGGGACTGATAACCACGCGCGCGCCGAGTTTAAGACCGCTGTCCTCGTCCGATTCCGAAACGTAAGCGACCGCCGAGTGACCGGGGGTAACCGCAACGTTTTTGGGAAGGGACGCGAAATTTGACATATCCTGCGAGGATACGGCGACTTTGGACAATTTGAGTTTGACTTGTCCTTCTTCTCTGGCGTTTACGTTCTCGACAAGAGCGACGCCTTCATCTTTGTTTATATGCCATTGTTTCATAACTTATATTATTATAACATATTATGGACTTAATTGCAATGTAAATAATCTAATCTTCCGCTTTCTCGCAAAGCGAGAACATAATTAATTATTTAGCAAGAACCCGAACGTAACTTTTGAGGCCTGCGGGTTTTTCTTGCGAAATCGACCACTTTTCACGCGCAAGACTATTATCGACAAAAAAGTATATTTGCTTATTCTTCCACGCGTTTTCGAGTTGACGATTCATAATTCCGCTTTCAAAAACCATATCGAAAACGTCCTTATGCGCGCCGACGTACACAGTATCGCACTTATGTTCTATGATAAAGTCCACGAGGTCGTCGCGAAGCATAAATGCAAGTTGTGCGTCGCTGATGACGAAACCGCCTGCGCAATCTTTGCAGGGTTGAAGCATAAACTCGTCAAGCGGCAAACGCGTCTTTTTTCTCGTGAGTTCGACAAGTCCGAGCGAGGTAAAACCGACGGTCGACGTTTTCATTCTGTCGCGCTTCAATGCCTCTTTGAGCGTTTCGAGAACGCGCTGACGATGTTCTTCCGACGTCATATCGATAAAGTCGATTATGACGATTCCGCTTATATTTCGTATTCGCAGTTGCAAGGCGATACATTCCGCCGCCGCGAGATTGGTTTTGAACACCGTATCTTCGAGGTGGCTCGTCCCCACGAACCTGCCCGTGTTTACGTCGATGACGGTCAACGCTTCCGTCTTGTCGATGACCAGATACGCGCCGTTTTGCATAACGACTTTTCTGTCGCAAAGGTGATTTATCTGCGACGATACGCCGTAGTATTTCATTATGTTGCGCTCGCCCTCGTAAAACTGCACGGGTTTGCCCACGCGTCCGTCGAGTTTTTGCTGAATCTGCCTGTCGTTGACCACGACTTCGTCGACGTCTTCGTGCATAGTTTCGCGCACGGCGCGTTCAAACAAACTCGCTTCTTCGAACACCAACGTCGATTCCTTTGCGTTTGCGTAGTCTTTGCGAATTTGTTCCCAACGCTCTTTGAGGGTTTCCATTTCGCTTGTCAAATCCTCGTCGCTCGCCTTGTTTGCGGCGGTGCGAATGATAAAGCCCATACCTTCGGGGCATATCGAGGATACGAATTGTTCGAGATAATCGCGTCTTTTGCCGTCCTCGATTTTTCTCGATACGCCGACGAACGTCGAAAGCGGAAGCAACACGAGGAAGTACCCGGGGATAGTTACGTCCGTCGTGAGTCTTGCGCCCTTCTGACCGAAAGGTTCTTTGACCGCTTGGCACATAATCACGTCGCCGGGGGATACGTTGAACGACTTGCCGCTCGGCATATCGTTGTCAAGCCCTCTGCTATCCACGAGCGAGTCGCCCGTATACAAAAAGCCGTTGCGTTCCTCGCCGATATTGACGAACGCCGCCTGCATACCGCATATGACGTTTTCGACCTTACCTTTGTAGATATTGCCTACGATACCTCTGAAATGTGCGCGCTCGACGGAAAAATCCTCTAATTTTCCGTTTTCGACTATCGCCGCGCGCGTACAATACGGCGTGTAGTCGAGAATGAGTTGTTTCATTGCTATATATTCCTAAAAAAACGTGATCTTTTTAGAGCGCAAAAACGCAAAAACGAACTATACCCGCTCGGGCAAGTCCGTTTTTCTTATTTTTGCAAATATTCGTCCACGTCGACGAGTTTGCCGTCAACGTCGACGTATTGCGCGATTTTTTCTATATCGCAAAGTTTCAAATCTACGCCGAGCGTGGAATTGAGTTTGTCGAGGATTCTGTCGGGACGAAGATTGACGCTTCCCGACGCAAGACGCAGGGTCAACTTCCCGTCCTTTTCAAAGACAGAGTATATCTTGTCCGCGACGTTTTCGGTGACGGTTTCGCCTTTCTTTTGATAACTTATCTCGAATTTGCCGTCAACGTCGACAGGCTTGTACGGCGTATTAAACGCAAAGTCCGCGCACACGACTTTCGCTTGCAAGTTCGGATTCTTTTCGGATACGAAAACCTTGCTTGCTTTAAGGTCGTCGGGCACTGCGCCGTTGAACTTTTCAAACACTTCTTCCTTTTGCATATCGCAATCGAGCGTTAGATATTCCGCCCTCGACGAAACGCCGAGAGAAAGCGGCGGCGAAAAGTACATCAAGGGGTGCGGATTGAACCCTTGCGAGTAGTTCACCACGATTTTACCCCTGCGGATAATCCTGTCCATATGCCTCAAAAGGTCGATGTGGGATATGAAGCATACGCTGCCGGTTTTTTGGTATTTAAGCACAATCATATCGTACACCTTCCCAGTCTGTTCGCGCCGCAACCGTTGCAGCCTTCGCGGCAATTTTTGGTCGTAACCGCTTCGTATGCGAGTTCGCGCTGTTTGAGCAAATACTTTTTGCTTACGCCAGAATCTATAAATTCCCACGGCAAAGTTCTGTCAAGCGGAATCGCGCCGTAGTAATCTTCCATTTTGAGTCCGCAATCGGCAAACGCTTTTTGCCATACGTCCCACTTGAAATGCTCGCTCCAACCGTCGAATTTCGCACCGAGTTCGTACGCGCGTTCGATGACGTAGGATTGCTTTTTGTCGCCTCTTGCCAACGCCGCTTCGAGTACGGACGTTTCCGCGCCGTGCCACGAGAACGTAACGCCCTTTATCTCGCGCAAAAGTCCTCTTAAATAGTTTTGTTTGCGTTTCATCTCGTCCATTGAGATTTGTGCTTCCCATTGAAACGGCGTGCAGGGCTTCGGAATAAACACCGCGCAACTCACGGATATGCTCAAACCTCTTTTCGAGCGTTTTTGCCAGTACAGTTGTTTAAGGCGCTTGCAGATTTCCGCAATGCCTTGAATATCCTCGTCGGTTTCGGTGGGAAGCCCCATCATAAAATAGAGTTTTATGCTGTCGTATCCCGCCTCGAACGCAACGGAAATCTTGTCTATTTCTTCTTCGGTGACGTTCTTGTTTATGACGTTACGCAACCTCTGCGTACCCGCTTCGGGCGCGAAGGTAAGCGAACTTCTTCTCGAATTGTTTGCCATATCGGGTTTGAAACTGCTTATTCTCAAACTCGGAAGCGCGAGATTTATGCGCTTTTGCTTGCAGTATTCGCCAAGTTCGTTTTCAAGTTCTTCGAGTCCGGTATAGTCGCTCGTAGACAGCGAGCAAAGGGATATTTCGTTAAAGCCGGTGCTGTCCACCATCTCTTTTGCGATTTGCGCGCAACGCTTTGCGCTACGCTCTCTAATGGGGCGATACCAAAATCCTGCCTGACAGAATCTGCAACCGCTTGCGCAACCGCGATAAAGTTCGAGCGTGGCTCTGTCGTGAACCGCCTCTATGTTGGCAACGAGCGGACGAGTGGGATATTCGGCGTTTTCAAAGTCTTGCACTACGGCTTTTACGACCTTTTCGCCCTCTTTATGCAACGACGGAACGTACGCGCCTTCCATACCCTTGACTTTTTCAAGGATTTCCGCTTTCGAAAGCCCTTGTTCTCTGCCTTCGGCGACGAGTTTGAGTATCGCAATATCCGCGTTTTCGCCCTCGCCGACGAGAATTATGTCGAAAAAGTCCGCAAACGGTTCGGGATTGACCGAGCAAGGTCCGCCTGCGAGCAAAATGGGATAGGAATCGTCGCGGTCTTTGGCTCTGAACGGAATCTGCGCCAAATCCAGCATATACAAAACATTGGTGTACAAAAGTTCGAATCCAACCGAAAAGCCTACGACGGTAAAATCTTTGAGCGGCTTTTTGGTTTCGAGCGACAATAGCGGAATGTTATTTTCTTTGAGTTTTTGCGCAAAATCGGGCGCAGGCGCATAGCAACGTTCTGCGACGTAACCGTCGGTTTTGTTGACGATGTCGTACAGAATCGCCACGCCGAGATTGCTCATACCGATTTCGTAAAGTTCGGGAAAACAAAAGACCATATCCCCCTTGCGTTCTTTGTTCATATCGGGGATATTCCACTCGCCGCCCGCATATCTTGCAGGCTTTTCCACTTCGCCGAGCAAAGCGAAATATTTTTGTTTGTAATCTTGATTTTGCATCGCTGTATCGTAGTTGTTTTATTAAGACTCAAATAAATTTTGTTTGTCTTTCGTTTGTCCGCTTGCGCGCGTAGCGTGCTTCACCAAGCAGATAATCTTGCGAAACTGCGGCTTGATTATTTACCCGTCTTGTTTTGATAGCAAAGATTCTCTGCGCGGTTAGCAGTACAGAAACCTAGCGAGGCTCTCGGCAATACGCACGCTTGCGTGTTGCCGTTGCCTCAGCAACGGTTTATGCACAGCGCAGCAGCCCCGATTATACCTGCGTCGTTTTTGAGCGTTGCCGCAACAACCTTGACTTTTGGCGTATATTCCGCGCCGTACTTGTTTCTCGAAACGTATCTTTGCAACGGTTTGATGATGTTGTCGCCTTGATTCGAGATTCCGCCGCCGATGATTATGACTTCGGGCGCAAAGATGTTGGCGTAGTTGACAAGACCTATGCCGACGTACTTGATGTAGCGTTTGACAACCGCAATCGCCACTTTATCCCCTTCTTTTGCGCAATCAAACACGATTTTGCCGCTGTTGCCGTTTTCCTCGACCTCTTTTGCAAGCAAACTGTCGGGGTGCTTTTCGCAAGCGGATTGAATCTGATTCATAAGCGCGGTTGCCGAAGCGTACGCCTCGAAACAGCCTTTCTTTCCGCAACCGCAAGTCGCGCCGCCGAGATTTATCGTTATATGTCCGCCTTCCGCGCCTGCCGAGCGATTGCCCGTAATGAGTCTGCCGTCGGCGATTATGCCCGTGCCTACGCCCGTGCCGAGCGTAACCATAACGGAATTTTTTGCGCCCTCGCCCGCGCCGAAAAGCGTTTCGCCGAGTGCGGCGCAGTTTGCGTCGTTTGAAAGTTTTACGTTTTTAATCTGCGTTTTTTCGGCAATCATTTTTGCCATCGGCGTGTTGCGGAAGTTGATGTTGCACGCATAGCGCACGATGCCTTTTTCGTCGTAAATAGACCCGGGGCAACCTATGCCGATGCCCTCGATTTCGTCTTTGCAGTCTTTCGTCAAATCTTCGATGAGGTTTGCGATGTCTTGCACGATGAGATAATCCTCTTTCCCGGGTGACGTAACTACGACTTTTCTTGCAAGGATATTGCCTTTTTCGTCGACGATACCGCCCTTTATGGTCATACCGCCGATGTCAATGCCAACGTATTTCATAAAAACGCCTCTAAAAGTTTATTACAAGTATTTTATTATATAGTAAGTTAAAAGTCAAGAATCAAGAAAAAGTAAGGTTGTAGCGCGCTCTATTAAAAATTTTTTAGTGCTTGACCCACCGCAACAGTAAGTTTATTTTTCACAGCAATCACTTTCAAATCCTGCTCGGATATGGTGCGAATTATCTTTCCGTCCTCGCCGACGACGTCGAACGTGGTTTTGCTTTGCCTGCAGACGTAATGGAACAATCTGAGTATCGGCGTATCGCAAGATATTTCCACGCGTTTGAGTTCAACGCCCAAAGAATAGTTTTTGCACGCAACGTCAAGCACGCTCGAATAAGTTTCGTCCTTGCTTGCGAACGTCGCGCCGTAAAAGAGGAACACCGCCATTATGCCGAACGTAAAGTTGAGTCCGAAAAAGAACGAACCGATAAAAAGCCCCAAAAACAAAAAAGAGCAAACTATGCCCGCAATCTGCAAACCCTTGACCGCCTTAATCTTGTTTTTGCAAAAGCCGAGAACCACCCTCGAACCGTCGAGAGGATACACGGGCAAGAGATTGAACAAGCCGAGCGACAGATTTGCGTAAATAAAGGAAATCGTATAAGGATATGCCGACGGAAACAGCCACCAAAGGCCGAGCGTGACGAGCGCAAGCAAAAGGTTGCACAAAGGTCCTGCAAGACCTATAAGCACGCTTGACGTTTTGTCGAAGTTTTCGCCCGCGCTCATCATTGCCCCGTACGGCAAAAGCACCATTTTTTTTACGACGTATCCCCTTGCCCTCGCCATAAGAGCGTGCGCGCTTTCGTGAAAGAGCAAAGCAAGCATAGTCCATACGAAATCAAGCGCGTGTCCGAACGCGATAAGCGCAAGGGCAAGCGCGAAAAAAAGAGGATTAACCTTGAATTTCATAAGGATAAACCTCTTGTTTTGTCAAATGGAAGGAATTATGCTTGAAATATTGGACAACGTTTCCACGATGGAAGTTGCTCTGAAAATGTTTGCAAACAAGAAGCCGAGCGACACGAAAACGCCGATTGCCACGGGTATGATTGCAACGTCGAGAGCGTCCAGAACGCCTTTCTTTTTGCGCTTTTTGTTGACGCGATTTTCAACGAAATTGTTTTGAGAGATTTCTACGTCGAGTTTTTTGCTTTCATCAAATTCCATATTTGCCACCTCGCATTTACCATATTCTCGCAAGGTGCAAAATATAACTTTTTTCAAAAAACTTGCGCCGCGTTTTTCAGTATCTCGGCATATCGAGCGTGGTTTGAAACTGCTTCACCCTCGTTGCGTTTGCCTCTATCGTGATTTTGTACACCCCTCTTTCGTTTTGCGCGACGTCGATTTTCGCACGTCCGTCAAGCGAAAAATAGTCGCCCAGCACGTTGTTTAAGTCGTTTTCGAGCGCGGTTGAAAAGCCTTCCTTTATGCCCACTTTGTCGCGCGTGAGCATATCTCTCATTCTGCTTGCAATCTGTTTGGACGCCTTCATCTAAACCACCTCAATCGCCTTTTGGGCGCAATATCCACGAAAACTTTGCTGTTTTGCGCCACGTTTTTGGCAAGCACGTCGTAGGCGCGGTTGGATATTGCGTGTTGCGGAATCGTGCCGAGTTGCTGATACAAGGTTATCATATCGTCGTCGGGAATCACGCCTATCGCCGCAACGTGAAGAAGGGAACTTATCTCGCTTGCGCCGAGCATTTCGCCCCTTGCAATCATATCCGCGCGCACTCTGTTTACCACGAGCGAAATGTCTTTCAATCGATAACTTGCAAGCAGACTTATCACTTTGTCCGCGTCTCTGATTGCCGAAGCGGACGGCGTTGTGACAACGAGCGCTTCCTCGCACGCCGAAACCGCCCTGTGAAAGCCGTGTTCTATGCCCGCAGGACAATCGACGAACACAAAGTCGAACTCGCTCAAACTGTCCACGATTCCCCTAAACGCTTGCGCCGTGATTGCGTTGCAATCCCTTGACGACGGAAGGATTTTCATCGGACTTTCCGCGTCGTTCACGAGAGCCTGAAACGTTCTGCACCGACCTTGCAACACGTCGCCGATGTCGTACACCACTCGTCTTTCGATACCCGTCACGACGTCGAGATTGTTGAGTCCGACGTCGCCGTCCACAAGCACGACGCCATATCCCGACAAAGCCAGTTTTCTGCCGAGAGTTGCGGTTACGGTGGTTTTTCCGACGCCGCCCTTACCCGAAGTAACAACGATTTTTCTCATATTCCCATAATAAAAAACAGACGCCGCAAGAGGATGTCTGTTTCTGCCGATTTTGGATTTTCTTTGTCAAAAGATATTGATGCGCACTATTGAGATGAAGAACAAGGAAACGCCCTTTTGCGAACCCGCCCAACGTACTAAATCGTACGTGACGGGTGAACAAAAGGGCGTTGTAAGGAACGAAGTGACGGAATAGCGATTGCTACGCTTGCGTCAATCGCGTCCGACGTTATTCGCTTAATAGTGCGCTTTAATACAATTTGACCCCCAACATATCCGACAATAGATTCTTTTCGTCGAAGAACCTCGCGCCGCCTATGGCAATCGCGTTCTCGATGTCTTTGAGCGGCGTGACGGGAAGTTCGAGCGCTTGTTCGAGATAGTCGATAAGTCCCGGGATGTGAAGCGAGCCGCCGGAAACGAAAATGCCTTTGCGAAGTATCTCTGCGGAAAGTTCGGGCGGCGTTTGGTTGAGGACGGACATTATGACTTCGATGATGTCGTCCACAAGCGGAATCACTGCGTCGCGCATTTGCTCTGCGGTGACGTAGAGCGAGCGAGGCGAACCGTCCGCACTGCCGCCGCTGACGGCGTAACTGCCTTCGTCGTTGACGTAGAATGAAAGCGCGGATTTTTTGAGATTCTCGATTGTAAATTCGCCCACCTTTACGCCGTAATTCATATAAAGACTATCGATAATTGCGTTGTTGAACGCGTCGCCTGCGATATTGACCGAGCAACCCGTTGCAATGCCGTGGTTGGTGACTGCGGATATTTCGGTTTTGCCGCCGCCGATATCGACGAAAAGACCGCCTATGCTGTTGGTGTAGGCAAGAAGGCTCAAACCCGATTCCACGAGCGTGACTTCCTTTATGCCTGCCTTTATGCAGCACTTTTCCACCGCGCGTCTGTCCGAACCCGACGAGGATTCGCAAATGGACACGATGGCTTTGATTCTGGGCATAAAAATGCCTTCGGGGATAATCTTTTTGAGGAAGTAATGAAGAAGCATAGTCGCCATTTCTTCGTCGACGATTATGCCTTCCTTGATGGGCGCGATGACTCTTGCGCCGCCGAGCGAACCCGTCATAACGCTTTCCGCTCTGTACCCTGCGTCGCGGATTTCGAGGCGGTTGCGCGATTTGGTCGCAATGGCGATTGCAGGCTCGCGCAAAACGAGACCTATGCCCTTTTGATAGATGGTGATAAACTTGCTTCCGAGATCAATCGATAGTTCTATTGTTGCCATTGATAACTCCGACTCGCACGAGAATATCGCCGAGTTTTTCTTTGGGCAGACCCATTATGTTAGAGTAACTGCCACTGTATTTTTCCACGATTCTTTTGTCCTGAATCCCGTATGCGCCCGCTTTGTCAAAAGGCTTGCAATCGTCGATATACGCATAAACCTGCTCGTCGGTGAGGGTCTTGAAAGTGACGAGCGATTTGACGCAAGCCACGACCTTTTTGCCCTCGCACGTCACGCAAACGCCCGTATACACGGTGTGCGTGCGCCCGTTGAGTTGCTTTATCATATCGAAAGCGCGCGCTCTGTCGTGCGGTTTGCCGTACACTTTGCCGTCGAGCACGACGATTGTGTCCGCCGCGACGACCGTGTCGCTTCTATGCTCTTTTGCGATATGTTCCGCCTTTGCTTTTGCAAGTTTTTTGACGAGCAAAAACGGAAAACGGGATTTTATCTCGCTCTCGTCTATATTTGCGGGGATAACCTCGTATTTTACGCCCATATCCGCAAGAATTTCCTTGCGGCGAGGCGAGGACGATGCGAGAATCACGTTATTTGCAAACTTGTTCATTTTCTGCCGATTTTGATTAGATTTTCCAATCGTTCGCTTTGGTATTTGCAATCGGTATTCCGCTTACAGAATTTCGAGGTTCTTGCCGTACGCCGCCTTGAACTCTGCCGCCGCACCCATTGCGTCCTTGACTTCGAGGGTGCAGTCGCCGCCGTTTTCGCACTCGGTTTTGACGATTACGCTGTCGCCGAGAACGTCGCAGTTGATGCCCGTGACGACGCCGCTTTGGCTTCTGTCGAAACTCTCTGCGATACGCAATATAACGCTGAGTTTTCTGATTGCGTCAACGTCCTCTTGCGTGAGCATATCCTTGTACTTGATGATTTCGTCGCGCGCGTTTTCGGCTTTTCTGTGACCTGCCGCAACGAACGCCGCCACTACGATGTCCTTGTGCGGTACGCCGTAGAGGTTGCTGTTGAGAATGATGTACGCCGAGTGCAGTTGATGGTTGTAGAACTTGATTCTCATACCGCTGTCGTGCAAAAGCGCGGCGATTTTAAGCACTCTGACGTAAACTCTGGGCATCTTGTGAAGCACTTTGAGTTGCTTGAAAAGTTGTATCGAGAGGTTGTAGACGTGTTCGGCGTGCGCAATGTTGAGGTCGTGATACTTCATTTGCGTGTAAATGGAATGACCCAAGACGTCCGAAAGCGGTCTTTCGTTGATGCCGGGGACGGCATAACGGAACATCGCGCCCTCTCTCAAACCGCAACCGCTGATCGTGATTTTTGAAAACTCGAAGCGAGAAAGCACGGCTTTCATAACGGCAAGCGCGCTCGGGAATATATCCGCGCGACCGCTCGAAAGTCCTTTTATCTTCATAGTGCTGTTGAGGTCGAGTTTCTTTATCGTGTTGTAGATACCTTCGAACTCGGTGACGGGCAACTCGTAGTTGTGCGTCATATTGAACGGATATTTCTTGATGAGCCTGCTGATTCTGCCGAGATTTCTGAAACTTCCGCCCACGCCGACGAACGCCGTATCGGGTTCGATGCTGTCGAGCCAAGTGATTTTTTCGAGTTGTTCGCCGATGAAGTCCTCGATTTTCTTTGCTCTTTCCTGCGGTGTGGAACTGTCGTTTTTGAACAAATCCGTAAGCGTAACCGCGCCGAACGGCAAGGTTTCGAAGTGGACGAGATTTCTTCTGTTGTAATAAATGAGGTTGGTCGAGCCGCCGCCCATTTCCATAATCAAGCCTTTGGGAATGTCCATAGAGTTGATTACGCCCTGATAGACGAGCATAGCCTGTTCTTCGGGGGAAAGCACCTTGATTTTGATGCCGCAAGTCATTGCGACTTCGTCAAGGAAACTCTTTTGGTTTTTGGCGCGTCTGACCGCCGCCGTAGCGTACGCAAAGATTTTGTCAACCTTGTTTGCGTCGCAAAGACGACGGAACATAGTTAGCGTTTTTATCGTCTGCGCAATGCGCTGCGGCTTGATAAAGCCGTCCCAGTCCATATCTTGTCCGAGTCGCACGGTTTCTTTGAGTTCGTCGAAAACCACGAAGTAGCCTCCGTCCAGAACGTTGACCAGCACGAGTCTTGCAGAGTTTGAGCCAATGTCGATAATCGCTATTTTTTCCATATAATTCTCCTAACGGCTTTCGCCGTGTCCTTTTGAGGACGATTGTTCGATTCTTTTTTTCTTCTTATTTTCCCGCTTATTTCAGTCTTTCGATTTTCAATCGAATTTAGTACGCTTTATTTGCCGAGATTTGCACATTGCAAATCGATTATTTTTCTTTGTTCGTTTCCAAAATACACTTAGAGGGGCATTTAGATGCGCAGATTCCGCAACCCGTACACTTTGCGTAGTCGATAACCGCAAGGTTGTTTTGAAGGGTTATCGCGCCGTTCGGGCACACCTTTGCGCACAGTCCGCAACCGAGGCAACCCACCGTGCATACCGCGCGAACGTCTTTTGCGCCGCGCAAGCAGTTTGAGCAAGCAACGTAGTATTTTGCGGTTGCAGGCACTCTCTTTACGAGTTTTTTCGGACAAGCGTTGATACATCTTCCGCACGCCACGCACTTTTCTCTGTTCACTTCCGCATAACCGTCGTCGCCGACTTTCATTGCGCTGAACGGGCAAGCGTCCACGCACGAACCCATGCCCAAGCAACCCCATTTACATTGCTTTCTGCCGCCGCCGAGAAGTTCCATACTTCTGCAATTTCCGTAACCCATATATTCGTACTTGTCCGCGGCGTATTTACCGCCTCTGCAAGCGACGACTATCATAGTTTCTTCGGCGTCTATGCTTTGTCCCATAATGTCCGCAATGGCTTTCTTGTTTTCCGCAGACGTAGCGGCGCAAGCGTTGATGTCCGCTTTGCCCTCGACCACCGCTTTTGCAAAAGCGTCGCAACCCGCGTATCCGCAACCGCCGCAGTTTGCGCCCGAAAGTTTTTCGCGCACCTGCTTTATGCGTTCGTCCTCGTGGACGGCGAGTTTTTTGCCCAGTACCGCAAGCGTCACGCCGAATACGAGCGCAAGTGCGAGCAATACGAGCGTCGAATATAATATCGTCATCGGATTTACAGCCGAAATCAAATTAAGCATATCGCATCACCTCTCAGGGAAACACAAGGCTGACCGCGCCGGACGTCGAAATGAGTCCGCTGAACGCGACGAACGCCATACTGAGTATGCTTGCCGATATAAGAGTTATCGGGAAGCCTCTAAACGGCTTCGGAACGGCGTCCAAATCCATCTTTTCGCGCACGCCTGCAAGAAGCATAATCGCGATGAGGAATCCCACGCCGCTGAACGTGCCGTTGAGGAAGGATTGAAGCAGACTTGCGCCGCTTGCAACGCCGTAAGTGTCTATGTTGAGAATCGCAACGCCGAGAACGGCGCAGTTGGTCGTTATGAGGGGCAAATACACGCCGAGCGCACTATAAAGCGCAGGCATATATTTTTTGAGCACCATTTCGATAAGTTGCACGAGCGCGGCAATGACGAGAATGAACGCAATCGTTTGCAAATACTCTACGCCGAGCGCGACGAGCGCTTTTTGCACGCACCACGTTATGACGCTCGCAACGCCCATAACGAACGTGACGGCAAGTCCCATTCCGAGAGCCGTGTCCGTCTTTTTGGAAACGCCGAGGAAGGGACATATGCCGAGAAACTGACTAAGCACGAAGTTGTTGACGAACATTGCGCCGATTATAAGCAAAAAGTATTCCATCAGTCAACGTCCCCCTCTTTTTGTTCGAGCGCGGATTTCGCGTTTTCGATATTCTGTGCGGCTCTTTCCGCTTCGAGTTGTTTCTTTTTGTTCTTTTGGTCGCTCACCCAGTTGACGAGAGCCATAGCAAGACCGAGCGTCAAAAATCCGCCGGCGGGAAGCACGAAGAACGCAAGCGAATAATCTCTCGCCGCGCCAAGCGAAATGCCGAACGTGAGCGAGCCGAGCGAGCCTGCGAATATCGTTCCGCTGCCTATGAGTTCTCTCACGAATCCCAAGCAAGTCAGCGCGAGCGTGAAGCCGAGTCCCATTCCCAAACCGTCGAGAATGCTGTCGCCCACTTTGTTGGAACTTGCAAACGCTTCCGCTCTTGCAAGAATGATACAGTTGACGACTATCAGCGGCAAGTAGATGCCGAGCGCGCTGTAAAGCGTGGGAATGAACTTTTTGAGTATCATTTCGAGCAAGGTGACGAACGTTGCGATAATCAGAACGTACGCAGGGATACGCACCTTGTCGGGAATGACCTTTCTCAAAAGAGATACGAGAGCGTTCGAGCAAATGAGAATGAGCGTCGCCGCAAGTCCCATACCCAAGCCGTTGAATGCGCTTGTGGTGATTGCGAGCGTCGGACACATACCCAAGACCAGTCTGAACGTCGGGTTTTGCGCGAATATGCCGTTTGATACGATTTGAAGTTTGGAATTTCCTTTCATATCACGCCTCGCTTATATACGTTCTGTACGCATACACTGCCGCCGCCACCGCGTTGTGGTAGCCCGTCGAAGTGTACGTTGCCGAACTCACCGCGCTAACCTCGCCTTCTTCGAGTTCGGATTTGTTTTTGACAAGTTCGAGTTTCTTTATTGTTTTTGCGTTCAAGCCGACGTATTTCGATTTGTTCGCTTTTTCGACCTTATCGAAGTAACCTGCGGTTTCGCCTTGCTCGTAGACGGTGATTTCTTTTATTATACCGTCCTTGTCAATAAACACGAGCAACTCGATTGAACCGTCTTTTGCGCCGCCGCCCACCGCGTAGTAGCAATATCCGACGATTTCCTCGCCGTTTTTGGCAACGAAGCAAGATTCGATATAGTTGTTTTTGTCGTAGTCGTAAGAGGCGAGTTTTTCGTCCTTTACCGACGTTTCCGAGCCGAATTGCGCCGTGCATTTTTCGGCGATAACGCCGTCGGGGTCAACGTAGGTCACCCAGTTGACTATGCCGAGCAAAAGTCCTGCCACAAGCGCGATTGCGGTAAGCACGAGGGTGCATTTCGCAACGTCGCCGAGTTTGAACTTCTTTTTGCCTTTCGGACCGTCTTTTTCAACCGATTGCGTGCTTTCCGCTTTGTTTTCGGTTGCGGTATTCTCTGTTGCGACGCTTTCCGTCATCGTATTTTCGTTCACCGCGTTTTCGGTTGCGCCGTTTTCGACAACGCCATCGGTTGCGGTTTTATTCGTTTCCTCGTTTGAAATTGAGGCATTTTTCAACAAATCGTCAGTCATTTTTGCCCCCTTCCAATGCTTCTTTGTTTTTGCTCTTGACGCGAGTTGCGACGTTGAGTTTCTTCGGTGCGCCGAAGACTCTGGGCATAATCTTGTCAAGAAGCGGCGTGAGAATGTTCATAAGCAGAATCGCAAAGGACACGCCCTCGTTCATCGTGCTGTATTTTCTGAATATAACCGTCAAAAACCCGAGTCCTACGCCGTAAATCACGACAGCGAGGCAGGATTTAGGCGACGTTGCGTAGTCGGTTGCCATAAAGAACGCGCCGAACATAAGACCGCCGCCGAGAAGGTACGTCCAGATGTATTCGCCGACGTAGCCCGTGTTTGCGAAGAAGATCGCCGTGAACACGACAACCGAGCCGATATAGAGCGCAGGAATACGCCAGTCTATAACTCTGCGGATAAGCAGATACACGCCGCCGATGAGGATTGCAAGAGTGCTGACCTCGCCTGCGCTTCCGCCTATTCTTCCCAAGAACATATCGAGCGCGTTGAGTCCTTGCGCTGGATTCGTGCCTGCCGAAATAGAGCCTTTTACGCCTGCCATCGGGGTTGCGCTCGTTATCGCGCTTATGTCGATATCGACCGCGTGTCCGAAGAACGAGAACAGATTTGCGCCGTTATCGAGCGTAATGGGCGACACGAAACTTGTCATAACGCCCGTCCAGCAAAGCAGCAGGAATATACGCGCCGTGATTGCGGGGTTTGCAAAGTTTTTGCCGATGCCGCCGAAGAGCATTTTGACGATGACTATCGCAAAGAATCCGCCGACGATGGGAACGTAAAACGGCACGACGGGCGGCAAGTTGAGCGAGAGTATCATACCCGTAACGACCGCCGACAAATCGCCTACGCTTTGGAAGCGTTTGCCTATCACGTTGAAAAGCCATTCCGAAAACACGCAAGTGCCGACACAAAGCACCATCATACAAAGCGGATAGAACCCGTACAGCAATACGCTTGCTACGGTTGCCGGAATAAGCGCGATGATGACGTCGAGCATCATCTTTCTCGTCGTGAAAGTGGTGGATATATGCGGGGACGAAGAAACTATATACTTTGGCATATCACTTTATCCCCCTCGTTTTGATTTCTTTTTTTGCAAGGCGCATCGCTTGAACGAGAGGCCTCTTTGCAGGACACGAATACGAGCAAGCGCCGCACTCTATGCAGTTGAGTACGCCCATTTTGAAAGTGGTTTCGAAATCGTCTTTTTCGACCGCTTTTTCGATTTCTCTCGGCACGAGCGACATCGGGCAGTTGATTATGCACTTGCCGCAACTTATGCAAGGCGTGGTCGGATTCATATTAAATTCCTTGTCCGTCATAAACAGCAGACAAGACGAACCTTTCGTGCAAGCAGGAGTCAAAGAGGATTGCGCAAATCCCATCATAGGACCGCCGCTCACAACCTTTCTCGTCGCTTCCTCGCTCTTGTTGCCTCTGCACACGTCGTAGATGTATTGATATTGCACGCCGTTGCGCACCCAGAAGTTGCCTCTCTTTTTCACGCCGCCGCCCGAAACGGTCATAGCGCGCTTGTAGCAAGGCTCGCCCTCGTACACTGCTTTTGCAATCGAATACGCCGTATGCGCGTTGCAAACCACGCAACCGACCTTTGCGGGCAACTCGCCCGTAGGCACGATTCTGTGCGTAGTTGCGTAAATGAGTTGCTTTTCCGCACCTTGCGGATATTTCGCTTTGAGCCTCATAACCGCCACGTTTTCGGGTACGATTTCGGCAAGATGCTTGATTGCAAGCGGTTTGTTTGCTTCGATACCGATATACGCGCGGTCGATTTCGAGCGCGGTGAGCAAAAGTTCGATACCCTTCAAAATCGTGTCCGCTTCTTCGATAAACAAGCGATAGTCGCAAGTGATGTACGGCTCGCATTCCGCGCCGTTTATTATGAGCGTGTCGATTTTGTCCTTCGGCATAAGTTTGACGTGCGTGGGGAACGTCGCGCCGCCCATACCGACGATACCGGCGTCTTTAATACGCTTGATAATGTCGTCTTTGGTCGGATTCTTAATGGGCGGAAGCGTGCGCTTTGTGTAGAGATAATCGTTTTCGATTTCCACGTGTTGCGCCTCGCCGCCGTTTGCCGTGGGAAGCGTGCAAATGCTTTTAACGATGCCCGAAACGGACGAAAAAACGTTTGCCGAAACAAAGCCGTTCGCCTCGCCTATCAACTGTCCTTCGTCGACGTGGTCGCCGACCGCAACGACAGGCTTTGCCGGCGCGCCTATATGCTGCGACAAAGATATGAAGACCCTCTCGGGCGTGGGAAACTGTTCGAGAGGTGCGTCTTTTGTAAACTTATTCGCAGGCGGATGAATGCCTCGGCGAAAAGTTCTAAGCGGAATTGTCATAAACAAAAGTCCTTAATAAATAAGTTTGACATAATTATACATTAGAAAACATACAATGTAAATACCCCATTTTTGATTTTTTTCAGGAACACGCTGTTTCGCGCGGGAGCGCGGGTTTATATGAACGGTCTGCGGTCGAGAACGAGCTTCAGCGGCTTTTCGGTGATGATACTT
>URTQ01000001.1 GCA_900550855.1 uncultured Eubacteriales bacterium | reverse complement strand
TCCCGGCCGCGGCATTCTCGCGGCACTCAAAAAGAACAAATGGCAAGATCAAGTCATTTCCACCGGCGTTATGTTGCTTATTTCGATCCCTTCGATCGTGTTTGCATTCTTGATTCAGTACGTTTTGTGCTTTAAGTGGAAATGGTTCCCGCTTATGATGGCAAACGGAACTGACTATTTCACTTGGGAAATGTTTTACAGTATGTTGCCGGCGGTTTTGGCTCTGTGCCTCGGTTCTATCGCGGGTTATGCGCGTTACACGCGTGCGGAACTCACCGAAGTGTTGACCAACGAGTTTATGCTTCTTGCAAGAACGAAAGGTTTGACCAAAGGGCAGGCGATTGTTCGCCACGCTTTGAGAAACGCTATGGTCCCGATTTTCCCGATGATTTTGGGCGAATTTATTTCCGTTCTCAGCGGCTCGCTTATCATTGAAAAATTCTTCTCGATACCGGGCGTCGGCGGTTTGTATTTGAACTCAATCAACTCGCTTGACTACGACTTCTTTATGTTGTTGTCGGGCTTCTACACACTCGTAGGCTTGCTTGCGGGTATTATCGTCGATATAAGTTACGGCATTATCGACCCGAGAATCAGAATGGGGGCTAAGTAATATGGAACAAGTCTGTCAAAACATCCCCAAAGAAAAATTCGAATTCGTGGACAAGCAAGACTTGTCGCACGAAAAATCTCTCGCCACGAAGCCGCGCAGTTACTTTGCGGACGCGTTCTCGCGTTTTTGCAAAAACAAAGGCTCTATCGTGGGCGCGTGCGTTATATTGTTGTTGATTTTGTACGCAATTTTCGGTACGATTTTCTCTCAATATCCCGTGTCGCACAGAGATACTTATTTCCGTTACGCATTGCCGCGCAGCGAACTGTTTGCAAAAACGGACTTCTGGGACGGCTGCGAGGAAAAAACTCTGTCCAAAGCCACGTTCTATTACTACTACTATATGGGTGAAGAAACGGGGCATAATGCGGTCAAAAATCAGGAATACACCAAAGACGGCAAAATGTATACGTTCCGTCTCGATTCCTATCAAAAGACGGGTTGCGTTTATTTGAAAATGTCCGAAGAAGAATATAAACTTCTTCAACAGTATCAGAACGAAACGGGCATACAGGTCATTTATCCCGCGCTCAGACTTTCGCAAAAGAGAATGGTCGAAACCTACCAAATCGTGACGAAAGGCAACGTTTCCGTCGATACCGCAGCAAACTACTACTACAAGTTCAACACGAGTTCTATGCAGGCAGAGTTGGACGCAAACGGTAACGTTATTCCCGATTACAAAAAACACAATATCGGACAAACTTGCTACGACGATTACGATTCCTTGCGTATCGCAGGCGACCGTGAAAACGGCATCGAATACGAATACGCTCGCGCTATCGACGCAGGCTACGAAGTCCGTGTAAACTACTACGAATATTACATCTTCCAGCACTCGTATGTGCTTAAAGACGGTATAAAAAAGCCCTCGTTCCTGTTCGGTGCAAACGAAGAAGGTCAAGACATTTTCACTTGCCTCGCTTCGGGTGCGTTGTTCTCGTTCGCGTTTGCAATCTCGGTTGCTCTCGTCAACTTGATCGTCGGCGCAATCTACGGCGCAATAGAGGGTTACTACGGCGGCAAAATCGACTTGGTTATGGAAAGGGTTTCGGATATACTTTCCGCTGTTCCGACTATGATCGTCGTTACGCTGCTCAAACTGCATATGGGCGCGTCGGGCGCGCCGCTGATACTGTTCCTGTCCTTCTTCCTTACGGGGTGGATCGGTATGGCTTCAACGACCAGAATGCAGTTCTATCGCTACAAAAATCAAGAATACGTCCTTGCCGCGCGCACTCTCGGCGCACGCGACGCAAGAATTATCGTCAAACACATTTTCCCCAACGCGCTCGGTACGTTGGTCACGAGTTGCGCTCTCGTCATTCCGTCTATGATTTATTCGGAAGTCAACCTGAGTTATCTCGGAATCATCAGTTTGACGTCGGGCAACCTTACAAGCGTCGGCACGTTGCTTGCAAGCGGTCAAAGCGCACTTATGACGGCTGCTCACGTCGCGTTGATGCCGTCGTTGTTCCTTGCTCTGTTGCTGCTCAGTTTCAACTTGTTCGGCAATGGTTTGCGCGACGCGTTCAACCCGTCGCTCAGAGGTTCGGAGGGCTGATATGGAAAAGAAGTTAGAAGTTAAAGATTTGCGTATTTCCTTCCGCACGGACGCAGGCAACGTACAAGCGGTCAGAGGCATCGATTTCGACCTCTACAAAGGCGAAACGCTTGCGATAGTGGGTGAGTCCGGTTCGGGTAAATCCGTTACGAACAAAGCGATCATAGGCATTTCCGCACCAAACGCAATCGTTGAAAGCGGCGAGATACTCTATGACGGTATGGACTTGCTTCAAATCAGCGAGGACGATTTCCACAAACTTCGCGGCGACAAAATCGCGATGATATTCCAAGACCCGCTTTCCGCGCTCGACCCGATCAACCGCATCGGTATGCAACTTACCGAGGCTATGATCCTCAAAAACAGAGCGAATCGCAGAGAATCGAGAAAAGAGTTCAACACAAAAATGGCTCTCTTGCTCGAAGCGGTCAACAGCGCAGCGGGCGTTGCCGCAAACAGCGAACAAGGCAAAATCAACGCCAAAAAAGCAAAAGATTTCGATACGTTCGAAACCTACCACCTCAAAATAGAGGGTGCGTACAACAAAGCGTACGAAAATGCCGAAACGGGACTCGAAAACGTTGACGATTTGCTTTTCCACATCGAAAAGAACGCCGTCGAAGGTTTCACGAGATCGATATACGACATTCTTAAAAGCGCAAGACTTTCCGTACACGAAAACGTATGCTCGCAAGACGTTTTGACCGCTCGTCAGGAACTTATCGAAGCGGTAAAACCCTTGCTCAAAGTCAGCGCGAAAAAGAGAGATTATTCCGTTTGCGTCGAGCCGCTCAAAAAACTCAAAGCGTGCTTCGAGGAAGCGTGCGCAAAGACTATGCCCAATTACTTTGCGCTTGCATACTATCAGACGTTCGGACACAACGAGGAACTTCCCGACAACGTCGAGGAAGAAAACAAGTTCTTGCGCAAATATCTCGATGACAACTTTATGCTCGACTTTATCGACACGGCAAAAAAGGGTATAGAGTTCTCGTTCAATCGTTCGCTCGAAAAGAAAAAGGAAGCCATCGAACTTCTCAAACAAAAGAGAAGCGTGTTTACCGACGGCGAACCCGACAAAAAAGCGTATAAAGAAGCCGCAAAAGAGATGTGCGCAAGCGTTGCCGAGTCTATCGACAAACTCGCTCTCGTCAAGGACAGCGCGGCGTATACGTTCAAATCGAGCATTATGCGCGCGATAAACACCTATTTCGAGGCGATTCCCAACAACGCGAAAGAACAAAAACGTTTCGACAGAGATCAGGCGAAGTTCGACAAACTCGTCGCAAAAGGAAAAACGCCCGACTATAAGGTTATCCCCGCGAAAATCATCGATTTGGATATCGCAAGACACAATATAGTCGAGATTATCGACAAACTCGTTTCGGTCTACGAACACGCCGTCGAAAACGCGCAAAACATCGATTTCGACGCCGCTACGGTCGCTATGATCGACTTCTTCAAAGAAAAGGCGCAAGCGGTCGCGTATCGCGTTACGCATATCGTCGCAAAGAATAAGGCGTTGAAACTTATGGAAGAGGTCGGTATTCCCGAACCGAGAAAGAGATATCGTCAATATCCCTTCCAGTTCTCGGGCGGTATGAGACAACGTATCGTCATCGCAATCGCGCTCGCCGCAAACCCCGATATTCTCATTTGCGACGAACCTACGACCGCACTCGACGTTACGATTCAGGCTCAAATCCTCGAACTTATCAACAAAATCAAGAAAGAAAGAAATCTTTCCATCATATTCATTACACACGACCTCGGCGTCGTTGCGAATATGGCTGACAGAATCGCGGTTATGTACGCGGGCAAAATCGTGGAAACGGGTACGGCGGAAGATATTTTCTATTCCCCCGCGCATCCGTACACTTGGGCGCTCTTGTCCTCTATGCCCGACCTCGACACGAACGAGAAACTCGAAGCTATCCCCGGTACGCCCCCGAATATGATCTATCCGCCTAAGGGCGACGCGTTTGCCGCAAGAAACAAGTATGCTATGAAGATAGACTTCGAGGAACAACCCCCGATGTTCAAAATCAGCGATACTCACAGCGCGGCAACGTGGTTGTTGCACCCGTCCGCACCAAAGGTCGAAATGCCCAAAATCGTTTCCGACCGTATCGAGAGAATGAAAGCCCTCGCGCAAAAATCCAAAGCGGAACAGCAGTAAAAGGAGACGAATATGGACACGAACGTAAACGAACAAGAAACGCTATTGCGCGTCGAACATCTGTGCCAGTACTTCAAACTCGGCTCGTCAACGCTCAAAGCAGTCAACGACGTTTCCTTTGACATCAAAAAAGGCGAGGTCTTCGGTTTGGTCGGCGAATCCGGTTGCGGTAAAACCACGACGGGTCGCAGTATCATCAAACTTTACAACTGCACTTCGGGCAACGTGTACTTCGAGGGCAGAAGAATATGCGCCGGCACGCTTTCCTACAAGGAAGCGAGAAAAGCCGCGTTCAAAAAATCCCTCGGCGATTTGAAGCGCGCTTCGTCCAAAAAGAAAGGCGAAGAAAACGAAGAAAACGCGGTTGATTTGAAAGCGTCTTTTGCCGAGTTGAAGGCTGCGGTGAAAGAGCAGAACAAAAACATCCGCAAAGCGAATCACGATCAAAAGAGATGCGACAGAGATTACGCAAAAGAGCACATTAACAAGGTAAAAGAGGACTATAAACCCAAGTTTGCGGCAATAGAGAAGAAAGACAAAGCGTATTTCGCACTCTTGTGGCAGTATCTTAAAGACCTCAATTTCGCTCGCAAAACGAGGCTCGTAACCAAGATTCAAATGGTGTTCCAAGACCCGATTGCGTCGCTCGACCCTCGTATGACCGTGCGCGAAATCATTGCGGAAGGTCTTACCATTCGTGGCATAAGAGACAAGAAAGTCGTGGACGAAAAAGTGTACGACGTGCTTGAAAAAGTCGGTCTTGTCAGAGAACACGCAGGCAGATATCCCCACGAATTTTCGGGCGGTCAAAGACAACGTATCGGCGTTGCAAGAGCAATCATTATGCAACCCGAAATGATAATCGCCGACGAGCCTATTTCGGCACTCGACGTGTCCATACAGGCGCAAGTTATCAACCTGCTCAACGATTTAAGACACGAACTCGGCTTGACGATTATGTTCATTGCGCACGACCTTTCCGTCGTCAAATACTTCTCGGACAGAATCGGCGTTATGTACTTCGGCAATATGGTGGAACTCGCAACTTCGGACAGACTGTTCGCGCACCCGTTGCACCCGTACACGAAGTCGTTGCTTTCGGCAATTCCGCTTCCCGATCCTATCTATGAGAAACAACGCAAACGTATAGTTTACAATCCGCTTGCCGATCACGATTATTCGGTGGATAAGCCTCAAATGAGAGAGGTCGAACCCGGACATTTCGTGTCTTGCAACCAAGAGGAATTTGAAAGATACGTCAAGATTTGCAAGGGCGAAATCGTAGACGATACGACGGGCGTAGGCGAACAAAATCAAGCGGAAGTCGCACAAACCGAAGAAACCGTTGCGGAACAAACCGCCGAATCGGTTGACGATATGCCCGTTATCGCACCCGTCGATTTGTCCCTTCTCAAACAAGAAGGCATTACGGTTGCAGGCAACGAGGTTATTCTCGAAACCGCAAACGAAGCCGAATCGGATACGAATCAAGACGAGCAATGAAAACGACGCTTATAAAAATTGCCGTTCTGTTTGTGATTGCGCTTGCAATCATTCTCACGATATGCGGCGTCAACGGCTTGCTTACCGAGCAATGCGAACAATCCAAAGTTTTGAAAGTGCTTTGCGACGCGTTTTTCGTGCCCGGTGTGGTCTTGCTTTGCGTAAGCGGCTTGTCGTGGGCATCAGATAAGGGTGCGTTCGACGCGATAGGCTACGGCATATCCACGTTTTTTAATACGCATATGCCCGCAGGCAAAGGCTTGGACTGGCACAAAAAAGAAACTTATCAAGAGTATATCGAGAGGAAACACTCGCCCGAAAAGAAGAAAAAGAAATTTAATATTGCTTTGATTTTCGGCGGCGTGTTGATCGCCGTGGCAGTTGCGTTGCTCATCGCATATCTGAACGTGAAATAATCTTTGAAAGTCTAATAAATTACAAAATAAAAAACGGAATCAAAAGATTCCGTTTTTTCTATTCTTTAACGTTTTTACGCAAAATCAAAGGATTCTGCAAATAAAACTCAAATCTTCGTGACGTTCATTTTTGCGACGGCAAGGTCGGTTTTGTTTTGGAACAAACCTCTGTCGCTTGCTCCGACGTAATCGTCGCCGAGATATTCTTTGACGTTGCCGAACAGGTTGATTTGAGGAACTCTGCCCACGAATTTGCCGTTTTCAACGAGCAACGCGACTTGGCAAGGCGTTGCGAAATCGCCGCTTGTGGTCATATCGCCGCCCGACGCGTCGAGAATGTAGATCGCTTTTTCGTCGCCGAGCAAATCTTCGATTCTATCGGCGGTCTTGCGCATAACGAGCCCCGAACCGCCCGTTACCGGAACGGAATCGTACGCCGCTCTCGAACAGAATACGCGGGGAAGGTTGTATGTGCTTGCGATTTTCTTGTTCGCAAGCACGCGCGCGAACGTGCCTTTGTCAACCAGTACGTTTTCGTCCGTCTTTGCAAACGAACCTTCTGCATCGAAGAACGCAAGATTGAGATTGTTCGTTCTGTCGAGTTCGATGGTGAGTTTGTCGCTCAAAATGCGTTGTCCGAGTTTATCCTTGAAAAGCGACGCGCTTGTTGCGTAACTCTCGCCCGCAAGATGTTCGACGCAGTTGCCGAAGAACAAGGATTGTTCCGCAACGACGGTGTATTTGCCGTCTTCGAGGGGGACGTCGTTGAGATACGCGGCGCAAAGTGCTTTGATGTCCGCAACCGCCTTTTGCTTGTCGTATTCGTCGACGGCAACCGCATATGCAAAGTCCATAATGTTTGCGCTCTTCTTGCTCTTTATGCAAATAACCAAATCCATCTCGTTGCCTGCATAGTAAAGAGAAGTGTTTTGGCTGTTGCGATAGGTCGTTTCGCTCTCGTGATACTGAATTTTGTTGCTGAAAAGGAAGTCGGGCACTTCGGCTTTGAGCGTGGCAAGCAAATCTCTTGCGACTTTCACGAAATGCTCGGTGTCAACAATATGTTTTCTCGAATCGACGCTTTTCGTTTCGTTTTGAGTGAGTTGGCAGGGATATTCGATTTTTGATGACAAGTTTTCAACGGCTTGCGCTTCGAGATCGCCGATATTTTCGTCGCCGATTTGTCCCGCAACGCCGATATAACCGTCTTCGTATACGCGAACGGTGGACGTCGTTTCATCGACTTTGCGCAGAGATTCGACTTCTGTGGCAACCACGTTTATAGAAAGAGAGGATGTTTTGTTTACGATATATTCTTTTTCCATAGCGTTCTCCTTATTGTACGTTCATTTCTTTCACGCGTACGAACGGACCGCCGTCCAGAACGTGAAGCGGGAATTGTTCCATTTTGCCGCAACCGCCGAAAACGCCGTCTTCGAATACGGTTTCGTCGGACAAACCGTCGATTTTCATAAGGGTTTCGAACACGTCGCCCGTGACGACGGAAATCTTGACAGGTCCGCCGAGTTTGCCGTTTTTGATTTCGTATGCGATAGAGGGCGCAATCGTAAACGTCGAGCCGCCCGAACCGTGCGAAACCGTGTCGATGAAGTATCCCTCGTCTATGCCTGCGACCAACTCGTCGAAAGTGCTGTTGCCCGGTTCGATATAGGTGTTGGTCATTCTCACGATAGGCTCGAACTTGCAGTCGATTGCTCTTGCATTGCCCGTGAGTTCCTCGTCGAGAGCAGCCGCCGTGGTCGCGCTGTGAAGTCTACCGCACAAAATACCGTCTTTGATGAGGTAAGTTTTGGTGCATCTCGTGCCTTCGTCGTCGAAGGGAACGTAACCCGAACCGAAGTCCGCGCCCGTATCTACGATAGAAAGAATTTCGCTACCGACTTTTTTGCCAAGCACCCATTCTTTTGCCATTTGTTCGTCGCCGAGCATAAAGTCCGCTTCGCTCTTGTGTCCGAAGGACTCGTGAGCGAACATACCTGCCGCCATAGGCGAGAGAATGACGGGATATTTGCCCTTTTTGCAGGGTTTTGCATTTTGGACGAAGTTGTCCGCGTCAGCCATTTTCTTTTCGATGTCGGCTTCGAAGCCTTTAATCTCGTCAAAATATGGTTTTGCGAGTTGATACACCGCTTGTACGAAGTCGCCGGGTGCGGCAAGCACGCCTACCGCTAAAATGCCGCACATTTGATAATCGTATTTGATGTCCGCGCCTTTCGAGGAATAGAACTCGTAACGACTGTTGCGGTCTTGATAGCCGATTTGCGACATTGCGAGAAATTGACTCTTAACGTGGGGCAGTATGCGCTTGCAAAGTTCCTTTTTGTCCTCGACGGAAACGTTTCTTACGTTGCGATTCTCGAATTTGTATTCGGTTGCCACGTTGACTTGATAACGTTTTACGATGGGGTGATTTGCAATATCGTCGCAAGGTGTCGCCTGCGCGTACAAATTGTCAAGTTCCGATTGAATCTTGTTCGTGTCAGATGTCGAGGCGTAAAGCCAGATTTGTCCGTCATATACGCGGATAAAAGCACGTTTTTCGTTGCGTACTCTGCACGAGTCCAGCGCCCCGTTTTTGTAAACGATAGCCGTCGTGAATCTGTCCTCTATACGCACGTCCGCATAAAATTTTGGATTGAATTTATACATAATCGCTCCTTCATTAATTGATAGTTTCATTATAAAGCCGACGGGCTAAAATGTAAATACATTTTAGTTGTCACTCGCGTACATTTCGGTTGTCATTTTGCCGTAAACAAGTATGGTTTCAGTGCTCGATTTTGTTTAGTACGGTCAATTCAAAACTTTGACCATTCGAAAGAAGGGTGAGCATAGAGTTTTTGAATTGGTTGAAACCGATGGCACTTGAACCCGACCCGATCGTATCTGCAAGGGCATAACAAGTGAGAGAACCGTCCTGTTCTACAAACCAGATTGAGATATAGTATCGTCTTGTCGGTACATATTCTATATTAATTTTTATTTTGTCGTTGTCATCGGCTTCCATATTTTCAAAATTTTGATCTTGCTTGTTGTCGCTTCCAGAAACATAATCATAGTCGTTGACATATATGTTGAATTTGCCTTGTTTTACGTTGTTTGGAAGAGCAGACACGTCAAAAATCAAGGTTTCGTTCCACTTTGTTGTGACAATGTCTTCCGCAACAGTGATCGGAACAACAAGACTTGCGCTTTGAGATGACGAGTTTCCGTTTTGAAGATTTATGAGAAGGAAAGTCTTGCCGCTTTCGGTTTTATCCGTATCGATATAAATTTTAAGAGAGGTAATGACATTGCTTGAACTCGATGTTTGCACTTCCGCCGATATTGCGCCGCTTTCGTCGAGTTCGGAATAAGAATTCTTTACGCTCGATCCGGGAATCGCCGCTTGATTTGTGGATTGAATATCCCAGTTCAGAATCGTCATATAATTTGAGTGCAACGACACCGTGAGTGAAATCGTTCCGTTGTTTTTAGCAATAGTCGTAGGATTTAGGGTGAGATATGTGGCAAAGCCGTTTGGATCGATAAGAAGTTGTTGATACTCTTTCAATTCGACGGCAACTACAACGTCGTCGTTTCCCATAAGGAAATCATATGTGTTTTTTGAACGCTTGGTTGCTTCTTGTCCGTTGTAGGTAACCTTTTCGATGTATTTGTCCGTAACTTTCAAATCTACCGTAATAGTTACTGTTTCTGCAAATTCCGCTTGCGTTTTATCGACGGAAACAGAGCACTCGGCGGTTGATTGCACGGTAACGTTGTGTTTTGTAGCAGTCGGTTCGGGTTCTTCCGAGTCCCCGCACGCCGAAAGCGCAAAAACGCCGATAATCGTTATTACTACAAGACAAAGCAAAAGAATTATACTTTTCTTTTTCATATTTTACCTCTTTTTAAGTGCAAAGCACTAATTTTTTTATTGCTGAAATTTTAATATGATTTGTTTGAAAAATCAATATTTTATTCTTAAAAAGAACTTAGTTTTGCATAAAAATGTTTTATTGCTAATTGAAGTATCGGGACAAATGATAAAGCGTAACGATGGATTTCTTGCGTGACTAAAAAAGATGTGGTGGGCTATAATGTCGCGAATGAGGTGTATAAACGAGTGTAGAATGTTAACAAGAGGATATTCCTTATAAATGTGGACAAAATGTCGAGGAAGTTGTATTATATTAGCGTCGCTTTGCGACGGAGGTATGTTATGGCAAAAGCAACGATAATAGCAGTCGCGGGAAAGGGCGGCGTCGGCAAGACTTCGCTTGCCGCAACCATCGTGCGTACGTTGGTTGAAAACTATCCCGACAAGCGTATTTTGGCAATAGACGCAGACCCTGCGGTAGGTCTTTCCACTGCGCTCGGCGTTGAAGTGGAATCCACAATAGACGACATAAGAAAGAGCATAATCGAAAACGTCGAGGACGGCAACGCAAAGGGCGCAATCGAACTTCTCAACGAGGCGCGCTTCCGCATTTTCGACGCAATGGTGGAAAAAGACGGCTACGTTTTCATCGCGGTAGGACGTCCCGAAAGCGCAGGTTGCTATTGCAAAATCAATGCGTATCTCAAAGACGTAATCGGCATTTTGTCAGAAGATTTCGACTACGTCGTTATCGACGGCGAAGCGGGCATAGAGCAAATCAATCGTCGCGTAATGGAAAAGGTTACTCACCTTATTCTCGTCACCGACCAGTCGAAAAAGGGTAGGGACGTTTGCAAGACCATAAAGAAAGTTGCCGACGAACTCGTGATGTACGACAAGATAGGAATCGTCGTAAACCGCGTTTCCGACGAGGCTGCCGTGCGCGCTCTCGACTACGACGGCGTGAAACTTCTTGCCACGATAGGCGACGACAAAAACCTTGCCTCGTTTGACCTCAAAGGCGAAAACGTGTTTGAACTTCCTGCCGACTCGAAAGTCGTACTTGGTGTGAAAGAAGCACTTAAAGGACTCGAAATAATCAAATAAAGTGCCGTTTCGTGCAAAATGGCACAAAATCGCATAAGACAACACAGCAAGAAAATGATAAGTATTTTTGACAGCGACATAAACGAATTGACGGCGTACGTTGCGAAAAACGCGACCAAAATTTACGCTTACGACGAGAGCAAGGCTTTGCCTGTCAGCGAACATAGCGAACTGATTTTGACGAAGGACAGCGCGTACGAACTCGGCGGAAGCGATATGCCTTGCGCCGCCGCAACCGTCATTACGGGCAACTTGCCCGTCGAAAACAAAGTCGTTTTGGTCGGCAAAGAACTCAAAGACATCAAGCGCGATTGTAACTACGCAAAGATAGTTTTAATATCCGTAAAGGACGCGACCGAGGACGAACAAGCGATTTTCGACCTCACCAAATCTTTGGAATACGCAAAGTACAAAGAGAACGTGCAAGGCTTTATGATGCGCGCTTCTTCTTTCAGACAGCGCGAGCAAGTGCGCGTTTCAAAAACCGCACTCAAAAAAGGTTTGTCGTTTGAGGCACTCGGCGCAACCACAATAAAATCCTATTTGAGCCGCGACGTCGTAAATGCCGTCACCGTGATTTTCGTCGCCGACACCGCATCGGATTTTGACCCCGTACAAAATTTTGCACTTCATACCTCGCAAATACTTTCCGCATTCAACCACATTCTCGACAACGTACTCGTGGACTGTGCGCATTGCAATTTGAAAGAGATATGCGATGAGGTAGAGGGCATGCGAGAGTTGCACCTCAACCTTTCAAAACCTCGCTATTGAGCGAATAACTGCGGCAACGCCCCTTTGCTATCAATTCACGTACGCCTATGTACGTTAGGATTGCTATCAAAGGGGCGTTTTCTTGTTCTTCATCTCAATTTTTGATTTAATAGCGCAAATTCTCTGCGCGGTAGGGAAGGCAATAAACCGAGCAAGGCTCTCGGCAATGCGCATTTTATGCGCGTTGTCGTTGCCTTGACGACGGTTTTTGCCTCGATACACCCGAGTGCGTGGCACGCGCAATTATATTTATAATTCACTTTTATTTGAAAACAAAAGTAATCCATATATACAAGATTTTGCGGTTATTTCGAGTTTTCGGACACAAGTTTGAAAAATATTCGTAAATTCTCATTTTTTTGCTTGACTTTAATTTTCAAAAATTATATAGTAAACGAGCGTGTCGAAAGAGATACGCATTTTCCGTCGCGGTTGCGGCGGGTAAAAAATATAAGACACACACGGACAAGTGTAATATAGGAGGCTAATAATGGCTGGACAAAAGATCAGAATTAAACTTAAGGCTTACGACCACAACCTTATCGATCTTTCCGCAGAGAAGATTGTCGAGACCGTCAAAAAGACGGGAACGAAGGTTTCCGGTCCCATTCCTCTTCCCACGGAAAAGGAAATCATCACTATTTTGCGTGCTACTCACAAATACAAAGACAGCCGCGAACAATTTGAACTCAGAACTCACAAGCGTTTGATCGATATTTACAACCCCACGAGCAAAACGGTCGATTCTTTGATGAAACTCGACTTGCCCGCAGGTGTGGACATCTCGATCAAACTCTAAGCAAATAAAAGGAGGATGAACTTTACATGGATAAAGCAATCATCGGTAAAAAAATCGGTATGAGCCAGATCTTTACTGCGGAAGGCAAGGTTATCCCCGTAACCGTTGTGGAAGCGGGTCCGTGCCCGGTCGTGCAGATAAAGACCAAAGAGAACGACGGATACGAAGCGGTTCAAGTCGGCTTCGGCACCGTCAAGGAAACAAGAGTAAACAAGCCGGTTGCCGGACACTTCAAGAAAGCGGGCGTAACCGTCAAGAAGTACCTTCGTGAATTCCGTTTCGCAAACTGCGCGAGCTACACGCTCGGACAGGAACTGACCTGCGACATGTTCACAGAGGGCGACAAAGTTGACGTTACCGGCACTTCCAAAGGTCACGGCTATTCGGGCGTCATCCAAAGATGGAACTCTCACAGAATCGGTCCTATGACTCACGGTACCGGTCCTATTCACAGAAGCGTCGGTTCTATGGGTGCTTGTTCCTCTCCGTCGAGAGTGTTCAAGAACAAACATATGGCAGGACAATGGGGACACGAAAAGGTTACTGTCCAAAACCTTACTGTCGCACGCGTAGATGCAGCAAGAAATCTTCTTCTCATCAAGGGTGCAATCCCCGGACCGAAGGGCGGCGTAGTCGTCGTGAAGGAATCCATCAAGGGTTAAGCGGAGGTAGAATATGAAACTGAACGTTTTGAATATGGCAGGCAAAAAAGCCGGAACGGTAGAAATCAGCGATTCCATCTTTGCACGCGACTATAACGAAGCACTTATTCACCAAGTGGTCGTTGCACAACTCGCAAACAAGCGTCAAGGCACTATGAGCGCGCTCACCAGAACGGAAGTTCGCGGCGGCGGCTGCAAGCCTTATCGTCAAAAAGGTACGGGTCGTGCGCGTCAAGGCTCCATCGTCGCACCTCAATACGTCGGAGGCGGCGTGGTGTTCGCAAAGAAACCCAGAGATTTCTCTCAAAAAATCAACAAGAGTATGAAGACAGCCGCGTTCTATTCCGCGCTTTCTGAAAAGATTCGTCAAAACGAAGTGGTCGTTCTTGACAAATTTGCACTCGCAGAAGCAAAAACCAAACTCGTTGCGGGAACGGTTAAAGCACTCTCTCTCAACGGCAAAGTTATGTTCGTCCTCGACGAGTACGACCAAGTCGCGCTCAAAGCCAGCAAGAACATTCCTTCCGTCGAAGTTTGCGAAGCAAGAACCCTCAGCGTTTACGACGTAGTCGCAACGAAGAACATCGTCATCACGGTTGACGCACTTAAAAAACTCGAGGAGGCAGCACAATGACAGCATACGACATCATTATCGAGCCTATCCTTTCCGAAAAGAGTTATGACGGCATCGCAAACAAGAGATACACGTTCAAGGTTGTCAAATCTGCAACCAAAACGCAAATCAAGGCTGCGGTCGAGCAAATCTTCCAAGTGAAAGTTGACAAAGTCAATACATCCAACTACGACGGCAAAGTGAAGAGAATGGGCAGAAACGAAGGCAGACGCTCTGCTTTCAAGAAAGCTATCGTCACTCTTACCGACGACAGTAAGGCAATCGAATTCTTCGAGAGCTTGGCATAAGGAGAGTAAAGAATATGGCTATTAAGAAATATAAACCAACGTCTCCTGCACGTCGTTTTATGACGGTGTCTGCATACGAGGAGATCACAAGCACAACGCCCGAGCGTTCACTCTTGGTGTCACTCAATAAGAGCGGCGGCAGAAACTCTATGGGCAGAATCACCGTTCGTCACATCGGCGGCGGCAACAGAAACAAATATCGTATCATCGACTACAAGCGCAACAAAGACGGTATCCCCGCAAAAGTCGCTTCCATCGAATACGACCCCAACCGTTCCGCAAACATCGCGCTTTTGCACTATGCTGACGGCGAAAAGAAATATATCCTCGCACCTTTGGGACTCAACGTCGGCGACGTTCTCGAAAGCGGCGAGCACGCAGACATCAAAGTCGGCAACGCACTTCCTCTTTCCGCAATCCCCGTCGGTACTATGATTCACAACATCGAGCTTCAACCGGGCAACGGCGGAATCATCGCAAGAGCGGCTGGCAATGCGGCACAACTTATGGCAAAAGAAGGTAAATACGCAATCGTGCGTATGCCCAGCGGCGAAATGAGATACGTTCTCATCAATTGCAGAGCGACAGTCGGTCAAGTCGGCAACATCGATCACGAAATCGTGCGCGTCGGCAAAGCCGGTAAGACCCGCCACATGGGCGTGCGTCCGACCGTTCGTGGTGTCGTTATGAACCCGAACGACCACCCGCACGGCGGCGGCGAAGGCAAGTCACCTGTCGGTATGCCTTCACCTGTCACACCTTGGGGCAAACCTGCTCTCGGTTATAAGACCAGAAAGAAGAAGAACAAATCTAATAAGTTCATTATTAAGCGTGTGAACTAATCGGAGGACAAAATGAGTAGAAGTGTTAAAAAAGGCCCTTATGTAGAAGAACGCCTTATGAACAGAATCAATGCGATGAACGCGTCCGGTGAACGTCAATCCGTTAAAACTTGGTCCAGAAGTTCCACGATTTTCCCCGAAATGGTCGGTCACACGATCGCAGTTCACAACGGTAAGCAACACGTCCCCGTATATATCACGGAAGATATGGTCGGTTGCAAACTCGGCGAATTTGCACCTACGCGTACGTTCAGAGGTCACGCGGGCGCAAAGACTACGAAGTAATAGGAGGAAGATATGGCAACAAGAAGTAAACAAAAAGCCTTGGACCGTCAAGCAAAAGCGGATACAAGACCTTGTGCAACGGCTAAATTCGTCAGAATCTCTCCCTTCAAGGTCCGCATCGTTCTCGACATCATCAGAGGCAAATCGGTAACAGAAGCAATCGCTATTTTGGAAAACACGCCCAAGGCTGCAAGCGAACCCCTTATCAAGTTGGTTAACAGCGCGGCGGCAAACGGCGAAAACAATCAAAATCTCGCAAGAAACGATATGTATATCGCAGAGTGCTACGCAAACGAAGGTCCGACCCTCAAACGTATCCAAGCGGTGTCCAAGGGCAGAGCGTATCGTATCAACAAGAGAACAAGTCATATCACGGTCATTCTTGACACGGTGAAAGCGTAATAGGAGGTATACACAATGGGACAAAAAGTCGATCCAAACGGTCTTCGTACAGGCGTCATCAAATCGTGGAGTTCTAAATGGTATGCCGACAAGGCGCACTTTGCAGACAACATCGTCGAAGACAATAAAGTCCGCAAATTCATCAAAAAGAAATACTACGATACGGCAATTTCAAAAATCGTACTCGAAAGAGCAGCAGATAAACTCGTAGTCGCAATCTACACCGCACGCCCCGCAGTCCTCATCGGCAAAGCAGGCGCAGGCGTTGAAGAAATCAAGAAAGAAGTTGAAAAACTCGTTTCCGGCGACAAGAAAGTGAGCATCAACATTATGGAAGTCAAACATCCCGATGCAGACGCTCAACTCGTTGCAGAAGGCATTGCGAAACAACTCGAAGGACGCGCTTCCTTCCGTCGCGCAATGAAACAAGCAATGTCCAAGGCTATGAAAGCGGGCGCAAAGGGCGTCAAGACGATGGTCAGCGGCAGACTCGACGGCGCTGAAATCGCAAGAAGCGAACAATACCGTGAAGGTTCTATCCCGCTTCAAACCCTTCGTGCAGACATCGATTACGGCGTAGCAACCGCAAACACCACATTCGGCGCAATCGGCGTCAAATGCTGGATCTACAAGGGCGAAATCCTTGGCAAAAATCCACTTGAAGGAGGAAATCAATAATGTTAATGCCTAAACGCGTCAAAAGACGTCGCCAAATGCGTGGCAGAATGAAAGGCAAAGCAAACAAGGGCAACATCGTCGCATACGGCGAATACGGTCTTGTTTCGACAGAGCCGGGCTGGATTACCTCCAACCAAATCGAAGCAGCGCGTGTCGCTATGACGAGATACATCCGTCGTGGCGGACAAGTCTGGGTGGATATTTTCCCTCACAAACCCGTAACAAAGAAACCTGCCGAAACTCGTATGGGTTCAGGTAAAGGTTCTCCCGAATACTGGGTAGCAGTCGTCAAGCCGGGCCGTGTGATGTTTGAAATCGCAGGCATCGACGAAGCAGTAGCAAAAGAGGCACTCCGTCTTGCAGCAAACAAACTTCCCGTCAAGTGCAAGTTTGTCAGAGCAGAGGACGTGAACGGTGTCGAAGGCGGTGAACAATGAAATCGAAACAAGTTTTGGAAATGACAGATAAAGAGTTGCAAACCAAACTCAACGAATTGAAGTCGGAATTGTTTTTCCTTCGCTTCAAAAACGCCACGAATCAACTGACCAACCCTATGGTTATCGTTGAAACGCGTCGCGACATTGCCCGTATCAAGACTGTCATCCGTCAAAGAGAAATTGCTCGCGCAAAAGACGAGGCAAAGGGCTAATCGGAGGAACGTATGGAAGAAAGAAATTTGAGAAAAGAAAGAGTGGGTATCGTCGTGAGCGATAAGATGGACAAAACCATCGTCGTCGCAGTCAGCGAACGTGTAAAACATCCCCTCTACAAGAAAATCGTAAACCGCACCAAGAAGTTCAAAGCGCACGACGAAAACAACGCTTGCGGAATTGGCGACAAGGTGCTCATCCAAGAAACTCGTCCTCTTTCCAAGGACAAGTGTTGGAGACTCGTCGAAATAGTCGAGAAAGCCAAATAATAGGAGGAACGCTATGATTCAACCATTGAGTTGGCTCAAAGTCGCTGACAACAGCGGAGCCAAAGAAATTATGTGCATCAGAGTCCTGGGCGGTTCTTTCAGAAGAAGCGGAAACATCGGCGACGTTATCGTCGCATCCGTCAAATCGGCTATCCCGGGCGGCAAGGTTAAGAAGGGCGACGTCGTAAAGGCAGTTATCGTCCGCACGACCTTCGGTCTTCAACGCGAGGACGGCAGCCACATCAAGTTCGACGACAATGCGGCAGTCATCATCGACAACCAAAAACAACCACAAGGCACTCGTATTTTTGGGCCTATCGCAAGAGAACTTCGTGACAAGGATTACACCAAAATCATTTCTCTCGCACCCGAAGTGCTGTAAGGAGGACAACTATTATGGCAAAATTGAGTGTTAAGAAAGGCGACAACGTTATGGTTATCACCGGCAAGGATCAAGGCAAAGTGGGCAAAGTCCTCAAAGTCGTTCCCGAAACCGGAAGAATCTACGTTGAAGGCGTAAACATCATTTCAAAGAGCAAAAAGCCCAGAAACGCACAAGAAAAGGGCGGCATCGTCAAACAAGAAGGCACAATCGACGCATCCAACGTTATGCACGTTTGCGCAGGTTGCGGCGACGTCGTCAGAGTTAAGCACGAAGTGAAAGACGTGAACGGTAAACAAAAATCCGTCCGCGTATGCCCCAAGTGCGGTGCGTCTTTGGACGAGAAGAAACCATCTGCAAAGAAAGTGGCAAAGAAAGCCGCAAAAAAGAAAGCAGAAAAGTCCGCAGATAAGGACTGATAAATCGGAGGTAATATCGTGGCAGAAAAGAAAAATCAGGTTGCTAAGGAACCTGCAACCGATAAGACGAATGCTGGTAATGCTGAAAGATACCGTATGAGAAAACAGTACGCCGAAGAGGTCGTACCGGCTCTCATCAAACGCTTTGGCTACAAGAACATCAACGAGGTCCCTCGTCTTGAAAAAATTGTGCTTAATATGGGCTTGGGCGACTGCAAAGACAACAGCAAATCACTGCAACTCGCAGTTGAGGAACTCAAAATGATTGCAGGTCAAAAACCGGTTATCACAACAGCAAAGAAATCCGTTGCAAACTTCAAGGTGAGAGAAGGTATGAACGTCGGCGCAAAAGTTACGCTTCGCGGCAACAGAATGTACGACTTCCTCGACAAGTTCATTTCCATCGCGCTTCCTCGCGTCCGCGACTTCCGCGGCATTTCCTCTAAGTCGTTTGACGGCAGAGGCAACTACGCAGTCGGCGTGAAAGAACAACTCATCTTCCCCGAAATCGAATTCGACAAAGTTGAAAAGGTTCGCGGTTTCGATATTTGTATCGTTACGACGGCAAAAACCGACGAAGAGGCAAGAGAACTTCTCAAACTGCTCGGAATGCCTTTTGCGAAGTAAGGAGTGAACTATGGCCAAAACATCAATGAAAATTAAGCAACAAAGACCACAAAAGTTCTCGACGCGTGAATATACACGTTGCCGTATTTGCGGACGTCCCCACGCCGTGCTCAAAAAGTACGGTATTTGCAGAGTTTGCTTCAGAAACCTCGCTTACAAAGGTGAGATTCCCGGAGTGAAGAAGGCAAGTTGGTAAGAGGAGGCACTAAAAATGACTGATCCCATTGCAGATATGCTTACAAGAATTAGAAATGCCTTGACCGCAAAGCACGAAACGGTTGAAGTTCCGGCGAGCAAAATCAAGGTCGCAATAGCAGAAATACTCGTTAAAGAAGGTTACGTCAAAGGATTTGAAGTTGTTGACGGCGCAGTTCAAAACAACATCGTCATCACTCTCAAATACGCACCCGTCAAGGGTCAAAAGGTCGTCACCGGTCTTAAAAGAGTTTCAACACCCGGTCTTCGCGTCTACGCAGGTGTGGACAATCTTCCCAAGGTTCTCAACGGAATGGGCATTGCAATCCTTTCCACTTCCAAGGGTATCCTCACCGATAAGGAAGCGAAAGCACAGCACGTCGGCGGCGAAGTGCTTGCATACGTTTGGTAAGGGGGTGCGATATGTCAAGAATCGGTAGAGCACCTATTGCCATTCCGCAAGGTGTAACAGTTGAAATCAACAACAACCTCGTTTCCGTGAAAGGCCCGCTCGGCGCACTTTCTCAAACGGTTGACAAATCCATCGACGTCAAAGTCGAGGACGGACACGTCGTCTGCACTCGTCATTCCGACGACAAAGACCATCGCGCATTGCACGGACTTTACCGCGCGCTCATCCACAATATGGTGGTTGGCGTGACGAAAGGCTTCGAAAAGAGCCTCGTCGTCAATGGCGTCGGTTACAAGGTCACCCTTTCGGGCAACAACAAGATGACCCTCAACATCGGATTCTCTCATCCCGTTGAGTTCACCGCACCCGAAGGAATCACTTTTGCGCAACCCCAACCCCTCGAAATCGTCGTGAAGGGTATTGATCGCCAACTCGTCGGTCAAACCGCTGCAACCATCAAGGCTATCAAACCGGTCGAACCGTATCACAACTACGGCATTCACTACAAGGATGAAACCGTCATCCACAAAGTCGGCAAGAGAGCCACGAAGTAATTGAGGTGAAGTATGATAAGCAAAAAAGATAAAAACGCAGATAGAATCATTCGTCACGCAAGAGTCAGAAAGAAAGTCAGCGGCACTGCCGAAAGACCTCGTCTCAGCGTGTACAGAAGCACAAACCATATCTATGCTCAATTGATCGACGACGTGAAGGGCAACACTCTTTGCGCGGCATCCGACCTCGAAAAAGCGATTGCGGCTCAAACCGCAGACCTTTCCAAGAGCGAAGTTGCAAAAGTCGTCGGCAAGGCAATTGCTGAAAAGGCTCAGGCAATCGGCATCAAAGAAGTCGTGTTCGACAGAGGCGGCTATCTTTACACCGGCAGAGTTCAATCTCTCGCCGACGGCGCAAGAGAAGCCGGTCTTGAGTTTTAATCGGAGGAATTATGGCAGAAAATCGTGATAGAAGAAACGATAGAAACAGAGAAGAAAACGACGGTTTGAACAAGAAACTCATCGCTGTCAACCGCGTCACCAAAACCACCAAGGGCGGCAAGAACATGCGCTTTTCCGCACTCGTGGTAGTCGGCGACGGCAACGGCAAAGTGGGTCTCGGTATGGGCAAAGCGGCGGAAGTTCCCGAAGCAATCGAGAAAGCAACGCAATTTGCAAAACGCAACCTCGTGACTGTTTCTTTGAAAGGCAACACAATTCCTCACGCAACGACGGGTAAATTCGGTCGTGGTCAAGTTCTTCTTCTTCCTGCCGAAGAAGGTACCGGCGTCATCGCGGGCGGCGCAGTCCGTATGGTGCTCGAAACCGCAGGCGTAAAGGACATCAGAACCAAATCACTCGGCTCTAACAACCCCATCAACAGCGCAAAAGCAACGCTCGAAGGTCTTATGAGTCTTCGCAACGCAGAGCAAATCGCGCAACTTCGCGGCGTAGACGTCGTGGCTGACTAATCGAGAGGTGTACTATGGCAAAGAAAGCAGAAGCAAAAGCAGAAGTCAAAATGATCAAAGTCACTCTCGTTAAGAGCGCAAACGGCATCCTCAAAAATCAAAAAGCCAACCTCGAAGCAATGGGCTTGCACAAAATCGGCAATTCCAGAACTTTCGCAGACGACGCTTGCGTGAGAGGAAAGATCGCAAAAGTTTCTCACCTTGTCAAGGTTGAGGAAGCGTGAGGAGGAACATATGAATATTCAAGATCTTAAACCCGCAGAGGGCGCAAAAACCGCTACCAAGAGAATCGGTCGCGGCGTCGGCTCCGGTATGGGTAAAACATCTACTCGTGGACATAAAGGTCAATGGGCAAGAAGCGGCGGCGGCGTTCGTCCCAACTTCGAAGGCGGCCAAATGCCGATGACCAGAAGACTTCCGAAGATCGGTTTCAACAACAAGAGATTCGCACACGTCTACAACACGGTCAACATCGACGTTTTCAACAGATTTGAAGACGGAGCAGTTGTCGGTATCGATGAGCTTGTCGCAAGCGGTATCATCAAGAAAGTCGAAGCATACGGACTCAAAGTCCTCGGCAACGGCGAACTTGAAAAGAAACTTACGATCAAAGCCAACAAATTCACCGCGTCTGCAATTCAAAAAATCGAAAAGGCAGGCGGCACAGCAGAGGTGCTATAATGTTTGAGACACTCAAAAACGCATTCAAAACGAAGGAAATAAGAGTGAAGATTTGGATTACTCTCGCTCTTATCCTCGTTTACAGAATCGGATGCTACATCCCCATCCCGACTTTCGACATTGCTGCGATGCAAAAGGCTACGGCATTCAATTCAGACTTCCTCAGCATCCTCAACGTCATAACGGGCGGTTCGATGCAGAACGCCACCTTGTTTGCGCTCGGCGTGTTGCCGTTCATCAACTCGTCGATTATTATGCAACTTCTCGCGCTGGTCATTCCCGCGCTCGAAAAGTTGTCCAAAGAAGGTGAAGAAGGCAGAAAGAAACTCACGCAAATCACGAGAATCGTTGCCGTCGTGCTTGCCGTCGTGCAAGCAATCGGTATCGTCGTGGCGTTTAAGAGTTACTTCCTCGACGTGTTCTCTTTCGAAGCGAGTGCGGATAATCCCATTCTGACAATGGCTCTGACTATCGTCATCTTGGTGGCGGGCAGCGTTATGGTTATGTGGCTCAGCGAAAGAATCACCGAATACGGCATCGGCAACGGTACGTCAATCATCATCTTCATCGGTATCCTTTCGACCGCAGGCACTACTATGGCGGAATCCTTCAAACTCGTCGGCAACGAATGGACTTATATCTGGAACATCCTCGGCTTCATCGCGTTGGTTGTCCTCATATTCGTGTTCATCGTCTTTATGGACGGCGCAGAGAGAAGAATCACGGTGCAGTACTCTAAACAAATCAAGGGCAACAAGATGTACGGCGGTCAAACGACGTATATCCCCATTCGCGTCAACGGTAGCGGCGTTATGCCCATCATTTTCGCGTCGTCCTTGCTTATGTTCCCGCAAATGATCATCCAACTCTTTTTCAGCGACACTTCCGCTGCGACTTGGTATGCGACTTATATGGGAAGCGGTACGGCAGTCTACTACGTCCTCTTGGCATTGTTCATTCTCGGATTTAGTTATTTCTACGCTCAAATCCAGTTCAATCCCGAAGACGTATCCAAAAACATTCAACAATACGGCGGATTTATCCCCGGCATAAGAGCGGGCAAACCGACAAGCGACTTCCTCAAAAAGATTAACAACAGAATCACCTTCTTCGGTGCTGTGTTCCTTATGTGCTTGTCCCTCATCCCGACCTTCTTGTTCAGAGCGCTCGCTATGGGCAACGGCTCTTGGGCCGCACCAGCACTTCCGTTTGCAAACTCGTTCTCGGCAACAGGTTTGCTCATCGTCGTGTCCGTCGCGCTCGAACTCAACAAGCAACTCGAATCTCAAATTATGATGAAGCACTACAAAGGCTTCCTCAAATAAGAGAGAAAACGACAAACAAACCCATATTTTTTGCTCGATGGCGCAAATCACTCGATGATTTGTTTGCCATCGGGACGAAAAAGTGCTATAATAAATAATTATGAAAAATATTATATTATTAGGCGCTCCGGGCGCAGGAAAAGGTACGCAAGCGGCGATGATCGCAGAGGAATTCAAAGTTCCTCACATCTCAACGGGTGACATACTCCGTCGCAATATGAAGGAAGGCACGCCTCTCGGCTTGAAAGCAAAGGCTTTCGTCGAATCGGGCGGACTCGTTCCCGACGAAGTGGTCATCGGCTTGGTTGAAGACAGACTTTCGCAAGACGATTGCAAAAACGGATACATCCTCGACGGATTCCCCAGAACGATCGCTCAGGCAGAGGCTCTCGACAAGGTTGCCAGAATCGACCTTGCAATCAACATCGACGTTCCGTTTGAAACCATTATCGACAGACTCGGCGGCAGAAGGGTTTGCGTGTGCGGCGAAACTTATCACGTTTCTATGCTCAACGGCGAAACGACTTGCAAGCGTTGCGGAAAGGAACTTTTCATTCGCGACGACGACAAGCCCGAAACCGTGAAGAACAGACTCAGAGTGTACAGCGACCAAACTCAACCGCTCATCGATTACTATCGTTCGCAAAACAAAGTCGTGGACATCAAAGCCAACGGCACGAAAGAAGAAATTTTTGCGGATATAAAGAAGGTGCTTGAATGATTAACATCAAAAGCCCTCACGAAATCGAATGTATGAGGAAATCGGGCGCAATCCTCAGAGATTGCCTGCTCTTCCTCGGCGACAGAGTGAAACCGGGCGTATCTACAAAGCGTCTTGACGAATTTGCCTACGATTACATCAAAAGGCACGATTCGACCCCGTCCTTCCTCGGATACGGCGGATTCCCCGGAACTATATGCGCTTCGATAGACGAAGTCGTCGTTCACGGATTCCCGTCCGACAGACGTCTTAAAGAGGGCGAGATAATCGGTGTGGATTGCGGACTCGTTTTCAAGGGTTGGCAAGCGGACGCCGCAAGAACCTTCCTCGTAGGCGAAGTCAGCGAAGAAAAGAAACGCCTCGTGGACACCACGAGAGAGAGTTTCTTCGAGGGCGTAAAGCAATTCAAGGCAGGCGGCAGACTCGGTGACATATCGCACGCGGTGCAGGTTTACAACGAATCTCGCGGCTACGGCGTCGTAAGGTCGATGGTCGGTCACGGGATCGGCAGAGAAATGCACGAAGACCCCGCAGTGCCGAACTACGGAAAGGCGGGACACGGTCCGAAACTCGAAGTGGGTATGGTGCTTGCAATCGAACCGATGGTCAATATGGGAACGTGGCAAACGCTCGAAGACGGTTGGAAATGCGTCACTCTCGACGGAAAACCTTCCGCTCACTACGAAAACACTGTTGCCCTGACAGAAAACGGGGCTGAAATACTTACGCTTTGATATGGAAATCGGTTCTATCGTTTATTCAAAAGCAGGTCGCGACCAAGGCGCGTATTACGCAGTCGTCGAGATCGTGGACGAAAACACGGTGAGAATCGCGGACGGAAATCTGCGCCATATCAAAAACGCGAAACTCAAAAACGTAAAACATCTGCAATCAACGGGCGACGTGCTCGAAAAGATTGCCGAAAAAATCAAAAACGGCGCGCAAGTGTTCGATCAGGAACTGTTCAGCGCACTTCGTTTTTACAACGACAACAACAATTAAGAGGACTCTATGTCAAAAGAAGACGTTATCGAAACCGAAGGCAAAGTCATCGAAGTTTTGCCCAAAACTCAATTCAGAGTGATGCTCACAAACGGACACGAGATTCTTGCGTATCTCGGCGGAAAGTTGCGTATCAACAACATTAGAATTCTCGAAGGCGACAAAGTCAAAATCGAAATGTCGCCGTACGACCTGACAAAAGGCAGAATAATCTACCGCAACAAATAAGGTCATCGAAACATCGAAAACAAAGGACTCATTTAGGAGGTTAACTATGAAAGTCAGACCCAGCGTCAAGCCTATGTGCGACAAATGCAAAGTTATCAAAAGAAACGGCAGAGTTATGGTTATCTGCTCAAAGTATCCCAACCACAAACAACGTCAAGGTTGATTGTAGCGTCGGGCTTTTGACGTTTTGAGGCAACGCTCCGCCTCGACTTCAAAAGTAAAATTCGGCAAAAAGCGTAGGGCGGCTGGTTGCTTCATTCCACATCTTACGGCAACTACCTATGCGTGGCATATAAAAAAAACACTTTTTTCACTATTTCGGAGGTAGAAAATGGCAAGAATCGCCGGCGTGGATCTTCCGCGCGACAAGAGAGTTGAATACGGACTTACCTACATCTATGGTATCGGACTTGCAACTTCTCAAAAGATTTTGAAAGAGACCGGCATCAATCCCGATATTCGCGTCAAGGATTTGAGCGAAGATCAAGTCAGTCTCATTCGTGATTACATCGAACAACATTTGCACGTCGAAGGCGACCTCAAAAGAGAAGTCGGTCTCAACATTAAGAGATTGATGGAAATCGGTTGCTATCGCGGCGTACGTCACAGAAAAGGCCTTCCCGTACGCGGTCAAAACACAAAACAAAACGCTCGTACGAGAAAAGGTCCTAAGCGCGCAGTCAGCCGCAGCAAGAAATAAGGAGGCGCGACTATGGCAGGTATCGCAAGAAAAGCTATTAAGAAAAGAAAAGATATCAAACGCGTTGAAAAAGGTCAAGTGCATATTCACGCTTCTTTCAACAACACAATCGTTACTATCACAGATATGAACGGAAACGCTATCTCTTGGTCTTCCGCAGGCAAACTCAAACTTCGCGGCAGCCGTAAATCCACCCCGTTCGCAGCACAAATGGTCAGCGAAGACGCAGCCAAAGTTGCTTACGATCAAGGTATGAGAAGCGTTGAAGTCTACGTCAAAGGTCCCGGTCAAGGCAGAGAGAGCGCAATCCGCGCACTCGCAAACGTCGGTATCGAAGTTACGCTCATTCAAGACGTATCCCCGATTCCTCACAACGGATGCCGTCCGCCCAAGGCGAGAAGACTGTAATTAGGAGGACTTAAACTATGGCTAAATATACAGGAGCAGATTGCCGTCTTTGCAGACGCGAAGGATGCAAACTCTATCTCAAAGGCGAGAAGTGCGGTTCTACAAAATGCCCCCTTCTCACAAAATACGCACCCCCGGGTGATCACGGCAAGGGAAGAAAGAAGGCGAGCGGTTACAGCGTTCAACTTCGTGAGAAACAAAAAACCAAACGCTACTACGGCGTAACCGAAAAACAATTCAAGATGTACTACGACAGAGCGTCCGAAATGCGCGGCGTCACCGGTGACAACATGCTCGTGCTTATCGAAAGACGTCTTGACAACGTTGTGTATCGTCTCGGTCTCGGCACTTCAAGAGCAATGGCTCGCCAAATCGTCAACCACGGTCACATCACCGTCAACGGCAAAACTGTGGACATTCCGTCCTACCTCGTCAAAGCAGGCGACGTCGTTGCCGTCAAAGAAAACAAGAAAGATTCTGCTTTGTGGAACACCGTCAAAGAAACCAAGAATCTCAACCTCGTCAAATGGCTCGAATTTGACAACGCTACGCTCACAGGTAAGGTTGTTGCTCTTCCCGAAAGAAGCGACATCGACCTCGACATCCAAGAACACCTTATCGTCGAGTTGTACTCTAAATAATTTGATCGGAGGATACAGTTATGATGGAAATGAGAAGTCCCAAAATAAATATGGAGAACGAAAGCAAGAATTATTGCAAGTTCGTCGTCGAGCCGCTTGAAAGAGGCTTCGGCACGACGATCGGCAACTGCTTGCGCCGTATCCTTCTTTCCGCGCTTCCCGGTGCCGCAGCAGTCGGCATCAAAATCGCGGGCGTCGATCACGAATTCTCCACAATCAAGGGCGTAAAAGAGGAAGTTACCGAAATTATCCTCAACCTCAAAACTGTTCGTTTCAAAGCAGTCAGCAGCCTTGAAAAAGCCGGTAAGCAAGAATGCAAACTCTTTGCCAACACCGTCGGCACGGTCACCGCAGGCGACATTCAATGCGCCGCAGGTATCGAAGTCGTCAACACCGACCAAGTCATTTGCACTTTGGACGAGGGCGCGTCTATCGATATGACCATCTTCGTCGATTGCGGCAGAGGCTACGTTCCCGCTTCTCGCAACAAGGACAGCCGTCAATCCATCGGTTATATTCCGATCGATTCTATCTATACCCCCGTCGTCAAAGTCAATTATGCTGTCGAAAGCACTCGTGTCGAGCAAAGCATCGACTTCGATAAACTCACGCTCGAAGTGACCACCGACGGTACGACTTCTGCAAAGGAAATCACTTCTCTTGCAGCAAAGATTATGAACGATCATCTCAAACTGTTCATCAATCTCGTTTCAAATATGGACGAAAACGATATTCTCAAAGAGGACAAGAAAGACGACACCAAGAAAGTCCTCGAAATGTCAGTTGAAGATCTCGATCTCTCGGTGCGTTCGTATAATTGCTTGAAACGCGCAAACATCCACACCGTCGAAGACCTCACCAAACGCAGCGAAGACGATATGCTCAAAGTGAGAAACCTCGGCAGAAAATCACTCGAAGAAGTTGTCAAGAAACTCGAAGATCTCGGCCTCGGCTTGAAGGCACAAGAGGACTAAGAGTACAGGAGGAACACTATGTCTAAATTAGGAAAACGCACAGACCAAAGAATGGCTATGCTTAAAAATCAGGTTTCCGAACTTCTTTGGTATGGTCAAATCGAAACAACCGTTGACCGTGCAAAAGCAGTCAGAAGCCTTGCTGAAAAATACATCACCATCGCAATGAGAGCCTATCAAGACGACGTCAAAGTCACAAAGACCGTTGACGGCGCAAAGGGCGCAAAGCAAGAAGTCGTCTTCACAAACGACGGTCCTAAGAAACTTGCCGCACGCCGCAGACTTATGGCTGAACTCGTTGACCTTCAAGAAATCAAGGGCGAGAAGGAATCCAAATCCGCATTCAAAGCGCGCATTAAGGACACCAAACACCCCCTTATCGAAAAGATGTTCAAAGAGTATGCACCCAAATACGACGCACGCAAGAACGAACTCGGACAGGGCGGCGGTTACACCCGTATCCTTAAAACCGGCACTCGTCGCGGCGACGCAGCAGAAACCTGCATCCTCAAACTCATCTAATTGAGTCTTTGAAAAAACGAAAGAATCCACCGAATAAATCGGTGGATTTTCTTTTTTCCGAGAATAAAAAACGGCATAATGTGTGCCGTTTAGAAAAAAAAGATTAGTAACATCAATTATTCGATGCCGTCGAAAAGGTCGTCGTAACTCACGTCCAACGCCTTTGCTATGGCGACGATACTGCTGACGGCAGGCTCGATTTCGTCACGTTCCCACCGACTTAATTGCTGTTGCTTTATGCCCATTTTGTCTGCAAGTTGCTGTTGGGTTAAGCCTGCAATTTTTCTTTCGTATTTTAGATTTTCACCAAATGATTTCATAACTTGACAATACAACATATATTATGTATAATGTTGTTAATAAAACACATATGTTGTAAACAATGGAGGGAACAAATGAGTAAAAAGTGTTCGTATTGTGGCGCGGAAATGCCGGATGAAGCGTTCAAATGTGCTTCTTGCGGTGCAAATCAAAGCGTTGAGGCGAAACCGCAACCGAGTATCGTTATAAACAACGTGGTGCAACAAAGCAATCAAGGCGTTGCCGTTGTGGAAAAAGGAAAGAAGTGCAAGAAAAGCGTAGCGTTGCCGATGGCGATTTTCGGCGGCTGGTTCGGCTTGCACAAGTTCTACGAGGGCAAAACGGGAATGGGCGTTTTGTATATGTTTACGTTAGGGTTGTGGTGTATAGGTTGGCTCGTTGACATTATCGCCATTGCAACGAAACCCAAAGAGTATATTGCGTAAAGTCAATATAAAAAATCCTCACGAAAAATTCGGTGCTTGCGCCGAATTTTTCATTTCTTACACAATTCTTACAAAATGCGGAAAAGTCGGGCGGATAACGGCGAAAGTGTAAGGTTTTTGTCAAGACTTCGGCAGGGGCGGGGTGCGATAATATATGCGTAAACAAAAGGAAGGTGGCATATATGAAAAAAATCGTTGCAATCATCGGCGCAAGCGGAAATATGGGACTTGAAACGGTCGCTCAACTTATGGAAAGCGACGTCGTGGAAAAAATCAAAGTTTTGCTTTTGAACGAGAGGCGAGAGCGCAAGTGCGCAAAGGAATGGAAGCGCAAATACGGAAACAAAATCGAGGTTATTTTCGGCGATATTGCGGAAATCGACGATTGCAGAAAACTCGTGGCAAACAGCGATTACGTTCTCAATCTCGCCGCGGTCATTCCGCCGACTGCCGACCATTATCCCGTGCTTACGGACAGATGTAACCGCATAGGCGCAATGAATATCGTGGATTCGGTGTCCGAGATAAAGGAAAATCAGCCGAAACTCGTGCATATTTCCACCGTTGCGATATACGGCAACCGCAACTATAAGCACCCGTGGGGCAGGGTGGGCGACCCGCTCATATCCAGCACCTACGACGAGTATTCTGCAAGCAAAATCAAGGGCGAGAGATACGTTCTCGACAGCGACGTAAAGCAATGGGCGGTGCTTCGTCAGACGGGTATGCTTCACAACAGAATGCTCACCAACAATATGAAAGACGGATTGATGTTTCACACCTGCTTCAACGCGCCGATAGAGTGGGTTACGGCGCGCGACAGCGGACTTTTGATGCGCAGACTCGTGGAAAAGGACTCAAAGGGCGAACTCGAAGACAAGTTCTGGAAGAAGTGCTACAACATCGGCGGCGGCGCGTGCAACAGAGTTACGGGTTACGACACGTTCGACGAGGGATTCAAGATTATCGGCGGTTCGACGAAAAAGTATATGAAACCCGAGTGGAATTCAATCCGCAATTTTCATTGTATGTGGTTCGAGGACAGCCATATCCTCAACGATTATTTCGATTTTCAGCACGAGGACGTGAAAACTTACTGGCAAGAGATACTTTCAACGCATGGATATTACAGACTCGGCAAACTCGTGCCTGCAAAACTCGTGTCGAAATTCGCAATCGAAAGACTGCTCAAAGACGACAATGCGCCGAGATACTGGGTCAAAACGAATCAGGCAGGCAAGGTCAAGGCGTTTTTCGGAAGCAAGGAAAACTTGAAGTGTTTGCCGAGCGACTGGGATAAATTCCCCGTCCTTGCGCACGGACAACTTGCGGACGGCGACGTCGATTACGACGATATGCGCGACATAACCAAGTTGAAAGAACACGGCTATATCCTCGACCACGGCTATGACGAAAGCAAACCCGACGAGGAACTCGACATCGAAGATATGCAATCGGCGGCGGCTTTTAGAGGCGGTAAGTGCGTTTCTACGAGTATGACGAAGGGCGATTTGTACACGAAACTCGAATGGGAATGTCACGACGGACATCGTTTTTGGGCGTCGCCGTACACAATTCTCAAAGCGGGGCACTGGTGTCCCGAATGTTGTCAACCGAGTCCGTGGGATTATGACAGGCTGTCCAAATTTATGCCGTTTTATGCTCAAATCTGGTACGACACCCACGCAAAAGGCGAGAATACGACCTATTATTACGACCAAAACCACGTTGCGAGATACACGCAATACTGAACCAAAAGAGGTGCGAATATGAAAAATGCGATAATTTACGTTTTTTCGGGAACGGGAAACACCAAAAAAGCGTGCGATATATATAAGAGCGAGTTTGAAAAATTCGGAATCGAAACCACGCTGTACAGCGTGAGAAAAGGCTTTGAAAACTTGCCGAATCCAAACGATTTCGACCTTGTGGGCTTTGCTTACCCCATACACGGATTCAACGCGCCGTACATTATGCTCGACCTTGCAAAAGCGTTGCCGAAAGCAAACGAAAAGAAGGGATATTTCGTCGTCAAAACGTCGGGCGAACCTCTCAAAATCAACAACGTTTCTTCAATTAAATTCAACGATATAATGAAGAAAAAAGGCTACGTTGCGGGAAGTGAATATCACTACGTTATGCCGTACAATATGATTTTCCGTCACACCGACGACATGGCGGCAAAGATGAAAGGCACGCTTGACAAACTTGCGCCCATAGAGGCGAGGGAAGTGATTTGCGGCGTCGAGCATAAACTCGCAAAAGTGCCTTTCGGACGTTTCGTTGCGTGGGTAGTGCGCATAGAACAGCCTGCAATGAAAGTCAACGGACGCTTTTTCGAGGTGGATTCCGACAAGTGCATAAACTGCGGCGCGTGTGCGAAAAACTGCCCCGTAGGTAACATCAAAATCGACGAAAACGGGAAATTCACTTTCGGAAACGATTGCGTTATGTGTACGAGATGCTCGTTCAACTGTCCGCGCGACGCTTTCGATATAGGCATACTCAACGGCTGGCGAGTGAACGGAAAGTACTCTTTCAAAGCACCCCAAACGCCGCAAAAGGACAAACACGCGCGGTATTGCAAAAAGGCGTACGCGAGATACTTTGCCGAAGCGAGCAAGAAAATCGCCGCAAACGAATACGGCGTGTAAAAAAGTGTGGAAATAAGCAAAAATATATTGTACAATACGGTTAGATAAATCAAGAGGTGTTTATGAGAAAGATACTTATTGCAGAGGACAACGTCGAAATATCCGATATGATGAAAAGTTATCTCGAAAAAGCGGGACACGAAGTGTATCAGGCGTTCGACGGCGCGCAAGCGTTGCAAATTGCAAACGAGATAAAACCCGACCTTGCGCTTTTGGATATTATGATGCCAAAATCGACGGATTTGCAGTGTGTGAAACCTTGCGCCAAACGATGACGATGCCTATCATCGTCGTGTCGGCAAAGGTTGCCGAAGAAGACAAGGTGCGTATGTTCGACCTCGGCGCGGACGACTACATAACAAAGCCGTTTTCGTTCAAAGAAATGGTTATGAGAGTCGGCGCGCAACTCAGACGTTATTACGAGTTCAACGCAGTGCCGTCGGGGGACAGACACTACGGAAAACTTATGATTTCGTCCACGAGATTCGAGGCGAAAGCGGACGGCGAACCGCTCAATCTCACTGCAAAAGAGTTCAAAATTCTCGACTATCTCACCATTCACGAGAATCAGATTATGCCCAAACAAAAACTTATCGACGACGTATGGGGCGTTGACGAGTACATCGACGAAAACACCGTTGCCGTGACTATCGCGCGTCTTCGCGACAAACTTTCGAAGGCGGGAATCAACAACGTCGTCACCGTTTGGGGACTCGGCTACAAGTGGCAAGATTGACGAGGATTTGCCGCTAATGCGCAAAACAGAGGTTTTATACGCACGAAAAGCGAGGTTAAACGCTCTATGTTGAACAAAAAGGAAATCGTAGAAATAGAAAAAACGCTCGCACGTTTTCAAGAAGGCGATTTGTATTCGCCCGTCAGGTCGTGGGGATTCGGCGAATACCACGCTATTTGCACGAGGCTTGAATCGCTCAGACTTTCTATGCTCAAACTGAAAGACGGCATAACGGAAACATCCACGAAAACGAACAAGTCCATCGCTTCGGTGGCGCACGATATGAAAACGCCGCTCGCCATAATTTCGGGATACGCCGAGTGTATGTCCGACGGGATGGACGACAAAGATTATCCCGCGCTCATCATTCAAAAGGCACAGCAGATGAACGAGATGGTCATCGGTATGGTGGAATCCTCAAACGCCGAAATCAAAAAACAATCCGAGCATAAAACGCTGCACGCGACTAAAAATATGTTCGGCAAAATCATCGAGAAACTTCGTCCGCTCGCAACGGCGAAGAATATAAAACTCAAAGTCGGCAAAATCCCCGACGTCAACGTTAGAGTGGACGAAAGGCAAATGGAAAGAGTGGTGCAAAACCTCGTGTCCAACGCCGTCAAGTATTCGCCCGAAAAAAGCGTCGTCAAAATCACCGCGCGAAAGAGGGGCAGAGAGTTTATTCTGTCGGTAAAGGACAAGGGCATAGGTATATCCAAAGAAAGTTTGCCTTACGTTTTCGACCAGTTCTACACCGAGGACAAGTCGCGCTCTAACGGAAACAGTCAGGGCGTCGGGCTTTACGTCGTGCGCGAGATTATGAAAGAGCACGGCGGCAGAGTGAGCGTAAAGAGCAAAAAGGGCAAGGGAAGCACGTTCGTAATGGCATTGCCCGTCGAGTACGACGATTCGAACTTGCCGCTTACGGACAAGTTCGACCAAATGCCGCTCATCGTAAAACTCGTCGTGGAAACGCTTTTGGGTTGGGCGTTGACTTATATATATCGCTTTGCGAAATACTCGCAAACGAGGCAATGTCACACGCTTATCACCGGAATTTTGTCCTTTGCGCTGTTCGTGTTCGTGTGGCCCGTCGACTTTATCAGCGTCGCCGTTTACGGCAAGCCGACCTTCCTTGCGGACTGAATTTGCAAACAAGCGTACGAAAAAACGTGCGGACGTATGGAAACATATATCGATGTCGATAAAAAAATACGCAAATTATAGTTGCATATTTCTTATAATAATTGTAAAATAATGGCGGTTGGAAAATCCGACTAATATTTGGAATACACCTTTATGGAGGAATTTATAATGGCAAACGTAAAAGTCGCTATCAACGGTTTTGGTCGTATCGGACGTCTTGCTTTCAGACAAATGTTCGGTGCAGAGGGTTATGAAATTGTCGCTATCAACGACCTCACAAGCCCCAAGATGCTCGCTCATCTTCTCAAATACGACTCGACACAAGGCAACTATGCAAATTCTCACACGGTAGAAAGCTGTGAAGCAGTTCTCAACGAAGACGGCACGATCAAAGAAGACGGCTACATCGTAGTGGACGGCAAGAAGATCACTATCTACGCAAAAGCAAAAGCGGCGGAACTTCCCTGGGGCGAACTCGGCGTTGACGTCGTTTTGGAATGCACCGGTTTCTATACATCCAAAGCAAAAGCACAAGCGCACATCGACGCAGGCGCACGCAAGGTCGTCATTTCCGCACCCGCAGGCAACGATCTTCCCACAATCGTCTACAACGTCAACCACACCACTTTGAAAGCAACCGACAACATCATTTCCGCTGCAAGTTGCACGACCAACTGCCTCGCACCTATGGCAAAGGCTCTCAACGATTATGCACCCATTATGAGCGGTATTATGACCACGGTTCACGCATACACCGGCGACCAAATGCCTCTTGACGGACCTCAAAGAAAGGGCGATTTGAGAAGAAGCCGCGCTGCTGCAATCAACATCGTTCCCAACAGCACCGGCGCTGCAAAAGCAATCGGTCTCGTTATCCCCGAACTCAACGGCAAACTCATCGGTTCTGCACAACGCGTTCCCACCCCGACTGGTTCTACAACCATTCTCGTCGCAGTCGTTAAAGGTCACGTCACCGTTGACGGAATCAACGCAGCAATGAAAGCAGCCGCAACCGAATCCTTCGGTTACAACACCGACCAAATCGTGTCTTCCGACATCATCGGCAGCCGCTTCGGTTCAATCTTCGACGCAACTCAAACTATGGTTGCACCGATGGAAGACGGCAACAGCCAAGTTCAAGTCGTTTCTTGGTACGACAACGAGAACAGCTACACTTCTCAAATGGTTCGTACTATCAAGTACTTCTCTGAACTCAAGTAAAAACTGCGCTATTTAGCGAATAACTTTGTCAGGCACGGCTTGCCTCAAAATCGTGTACGTCAGTACACTGGGTTTTGATTCAAGCCGT